>CAZXQY010000006.1:0-3481 GCA_964642505.1 uncultured Gammaproteobacteria bacterium
CCTGCGACCTTCGGGTTATGAGCCCGACGAGCTGCCAGACTGCTCCACCCCGCAAAATAACCGCACCATGATAAATACAGTGGCTGAATACTTCAAGCACGCAAGCCTCTGAAAACCGGAAAAACAAGGTATTCTTCCTGATTTTGGTGGACTAGCTGCTATATGATAGGTCGCTTGCACCTGGTCAATGATTATTTAGAAACACTCTAAGGCCTACTTCTTCCCATTTTCGCTACTTCTTAATAGCTTCAAGAAGTTTAGAATCTCTACTTGTATCATAGGATTGTGGGCCGACAGCGTCATCGCTTTTTCGGCAAAGACTTTCGCTTTTACTAAATCCCCGCGTTGATCACTGATGAAAGCGAGCTGCGTCCAGAGATACTCATCCAACGGATGCAAACGTATTGCACGTTCAATCGTGGACTGGGCTATCTGCCACTCGTTCTTCCTGACAGCCTCTATTGTCTTATACAAAAGTTCCTTGGACACTGGATCAATTTGACGCGTGTCGCCACTGATCGAGCTAGGATCAAAGAAACTCTTACGAGCTATAACGTCCTTTTCAGACGCCCACCATTCCTTGTCTCCAGAAGTCGAGATTCCTTTAGAAGACACGCCAAGATCCGAAAGAATTGTCTTGGATACCGGGCGAGGATCCTCAGATATAATCGAACCTTTTTGATAAGTACAAGACTCTGACCAGAACACAGCATTAAACAAAAAAATTAACTTGGCTAATTGAAGAGGTCTTTTAGCCATTTAAATAACTCCCTATTCTGCCCACGTTTATATAAGTTTTTCTGACGAGGGCCTCTTCTTGTTCGTTCGAAATCCCTTAAACATCGGTTCGAAACTGAAAGTCTAGAGGTATTATGAAAAGGTATTAACTCTGCATTTGGGCAATTTTCCGGCACGCCCGTAGCCTCCAATAAATCTACGCTTCTAAAAACGATGGACGGTGATAGTTCAGTAGTTAGCGGATTCAAATTCGCATGAGCCATAATTTTAGACCATACCTTCAAAGCTCCCGAACTACCAGTTAACCCTGTCGGCAAATTGTCGTCCCGCCCCACCCAAATTGTACCGAGCCGATTCTCCCCAAATCCGACGAACCAACTATCTCTGTAATCATCAGAAGTTCCCGTCTTACCAGCCACCGGTGAAATATCAAAAGATGTGTTTTTTATCGACTTACCAGTGCCCCTTTCCATGACTAAGGTTAGGGCGTGCCGGATCAAAACAGATGTACTCTGTTCAATAGCTGGTTTTAGCTCGATTGGATACCTCCTTACGATCTCGTCTGTATTGGTAGTAACTTCCAAAATGGATCTTAGAGGAACTGAAAACCCACCATTAGCAAAAACCGTATACATCTCGGCCATTTTGAGAGGCGACAACTGAACAGCTCCAAGCAAAATAGCTGGGTATGCCCTTGTGCTTCCCGGCAACCCCATTTTCTTTAGATAATTAGTTACCTCGTCTATCCCCAGGTCAGCGCCCAAATTTACTGTAGCCAAATTTTGTGAAGAAATTAAACTCTCGAGTAGTGGAATATCCCCTCTCACTTTCCCGTCGAAATTCTTTGGTGCCCATAAGGTTCCGTCTTCCAACTCCCATTGTATTTCTCTATCCTCAAGACTACTTATCAGGGAGTACCTCTTTGGATCAGATAACGCTAGCGCATAGATAAACGGTTTTATCATGGAACCTACCTGTCGCTTAGCATCCATGGCACGATTGAAATCACCTTCAACGTCTCGTAATCCACCAAGCAAAGTTAGAATTTCACCGGTCCTTGGATCTACAATGACACAAGCGGCCTGAAGCATGTCAGTTTCAACGGATGCTCCTTCGAGATTGCGAATAGACGACCTCAATGCTCTGAGTGCCTTCTCTTGAAGATACGAATCAACAGTGGTGTAAATCTTTAACCCTGCCTCCCTGACAGCAGTTTGATCATACTGCGCCTTCAACTGTCGTTTCACCAGATCCAAAAAGCCCGCTGGATTGACTTTCCGTTCTGATTTTATACTTTTGGTTTCCAAAGGAAAGTTTGAGTATAAATCTTGCTGTTCTGATGATATCAAACCCCGCTTCTGCATTACGCTCAACACAAAATCTCTTCTTTCTTTAGCTCTGAAAGGAAACGATCTAGGATTTAACGCCGATGGTCCTTTCACCATCCCAACCAAACAAGCAATCGCTGGGATATCAAGTTCATTCAAGGGTTTGCCAAAGTAGAACTCAGAAGCTAAACCAAAACCATGTATTGCTCGGTTTCCATCTTGCCCCAAAAATACTTCGTTGATGTACACCTCTAGAATCTTATCTTTAGAAAATCTAAGTTCTAGCGATATTGACATAAGAAGTTCCGTTATCTTACGTCTTAGAGTCCTCTCCCTTGTAAGATAAAAATTCTTGACGAGTTGTTGAGTGATAGTACTGCCACCCTGAACATAGGCTCTCGCCTTTATGTTTGAAAGGGTCGCTCGTAAAAGCCCAACCAAATCGAATCCGTAATGATCAAAAAAACGGTGATCTTCGACAGCTACCAAAGTATCGATAAGAGTTTCCGAGACATCGTCGTACTCTAGCAAAATTCTATCTTCGTAGCTCTTAGGATTGATAGATCCGATTAATATCGGTTCCATGCGAGTCAGATGAATTTGCTTTTCGGTTCCCACCGACGTTACTCGTTTAACCCGGCGTCCATCGAAGTCTACCCGAATTAAATCGCTGTATTCCTCTCCATCCCAGAATTTGTAACCCCTAGAATAGTACTGTAGAACGCCTTTCGATCTTTGGTACTCGCCTGGTCGGCTGGGCATAGCCACATTCTGATAGCCCAAATTTGTCAATTCATAAACGAGTCTGTCAGTGGAAACTTGCGCCCCTGCGTAAATCTCTAATGGTCGGGCAAATACCTTTGCCGGAAGAGACCAAGAGGCTGACTCGAAAGTTTCGTATACCTCTTTGTCTAGCCAAGCCCAGTAACCGGCAACGCCAAGAAACAGCCACAACGCCAAGTGTCCTAAGACACGACACGCCCGCCCTAGAAAACCACTTTCCGAATTTTTTTTCTTCTTTTTCCGCAAACTTGCCTCAAAAACTGGTGCCGAGTTGGTTTGAAACAATTGATGTCGGTTATAGCAACCGCACGTATTAACACCTTCCAACGATAGCTTCAACGAACGTGCAGTCTACCGCCGGCCATTTCTAAAGAGTCCAGCCCAGCAACGAGGCGTTGAGTGATTCAACTTCCCTCTGGTTGAATCACTCTTCTTGACCTCTTGCTATCCGCTTGAATGCAGCAGCCTTTCTGTCCGCTAATCTTCGCCTTACGGTTTCAGCCACCTCCGAGAGGCGGGAAGAAACTTCGAATCGGTCTACTTTTCCTACTTTTTTCGGGCCGGCCTTCTCTTAGCCGTTTTCTTCTTAGCCGCTTTCTTCTTAGCCGCTTTCTTCTTAGCCGCTTTCTTCT
>CAZXQY010000006.1:3581-51731 GCA_964642505.1 uncultured Gammaproteobacteria bacterium
TAGCTACTTTCTTCTTAGCTACTTTCTTCTTAGCTACTTTCTTCTTAGCTACTTTCTTCTTAGCTACTTTTCTCTTGGCTGTTTTTTTCTTAGCTGCTTTTTTCTTGGCTACCATTTTTATTTAATCCCCCGTGGATAAAGTTCGTAAAAAATTTTTAAAAGCTAGTCGCTGGTAGTTCTATATACAGCACTCACCGTTAATCTTCAATAAGCATATACTTTTTTTTATACACCAAACTTTTTCGACAAAATTGTCTGTACCTCTGAAACGAAAGATTTATCGGTCAAGCAAACTTAGAATTTTTAACCTAATATGGTCTACATCCCCGACACCATCTACCCTTTCAAAACAGACGCCAGGCTCATTAAGCGAATAATCCTCAAACCAAGACACTAACGGCTTAGTTTGCTCTTTGTAGACAGAAAGCCTTTTACGAACAGTAGCTTCCTTATCGTCATCTCTTTGGACCAACGCCTCTCCAGTAATATCATCTATACCTACTTGTTTCGGCGGATTAAATACTGAATGGTAGGTTCTTCCAGACTGTGAATGGACCCATCTACCGGACATACGTTTTACGATTTCCTCGTCATCGACCATAATTTCTATTATCAGATCTAGCTTTATGTTCGCGGCTAATAACCCTTCCGCCTGCGCTATAGTTCTTGGAAAACCATCAAAAAGAAACCCTTTTTGACAATCCTTCCCCGAGACTCTTTCGTTGACCAATCCTAAAATGATATCGTCCGATACCAACTCTCCAGCATCCATTATAGCTTTAGCGGCTTTTCCCAGAGGACTATCAGCGCTAACAGCGGCTCGTAACATATCCCCAGTAGAAATTTTCGGTATATCCAATTGATTGCAAATATGGTCTCCTTGCGTCCCCTTTCCGGCACCAGGCCCACCTAACAGTACGATTCGCATTCGAAATTCTCCAATAATAATTTGTTAAAAGTAGGTTGACGACTCCATTTCCATACCCTCAGTATTAGAAGATATTAAATCAAAAGCGAAAAATCTAGGTGCGTCACTACAATGCCTCAATCCAATACCGAAACACAGAATTTCCAAATAATTGGTTACAATGATAATGGGATAAATGTACTTGGTGACTATGCTAGATTCCCTTGCGTGATTTTCGAGACGAAAATTCATAAGGATTTACTGCCAAACTCGTTCCAGCAATTTAATTTGAACCATCTAAATAGCTTGAAAATACTTGAACCTGAAATCATCATTTTCGGAACGGGCCAGCGACAAAAATTTCCAGAAGACAAGCTAGATGACGTCGATATCGCCCTCGAATTCATGGATACAGGCTCAGCATGTCGCGTTTTCAATATCTTAAATGAAGAGCAACGATCTGTCTTGGCAGCCCTTTTTTGACACAATTACAGATGGCGCTAATGTATGGAAGGCAGGTACAGTACCGGGTTTACTGCTTTACCGTTACGGCGAATTTCGAAGTACAGCATATTAGACGAGCTTTCAGTGGCACCCATTAACCCAATTAATTCATCAGCCTTGACGGAATCACCTTCATCTACCAATCGTCTCTTCGAGTGAGCGTAAGCGCTCAGGAACGACTCGTTGTGTTTTACAATTATGAGTTCACCGTAACCCTTTAAACCGTCCCCACTGTACACAACCGTACCATTTGCAGCGGATTTAATGGGACTACCTTCGGGTCCAGAAATTTCGATTCCTGAAACGCTAGATCCTTCGGAAATATATTTAATCTTACCCGATGCTGGCCATCTCCATTTTACTCCGGACCGATACTTTTTCTTGTCGGTCACCACTCGAGAAATTCTCTTCCCGTACCGAGTTTTCGGTCCGCTAAGCGCCGCCTTCAAACCGCTCAGTTTCAGAACTTGCCCTTCGAAAATCAAATTTTTATTTGATATCCTGTTCCAATCGACTAAATCGCGATAGTCGATCCCAAAACGCCATGCAATTCCATAAACCGAATCTCCTCTTTTCACCACATACTGATTAGGCTTAAGACGAACACCCCGCCTATAAATAGGAGCCCCTTCTTCCACCGAACTATCTTTAACCACCAGTGGCGCAAGCACCTGATTTTGGCAGCCAACCAGTCCGTTTAGACCAACTACGAGGAGAGCTAGGCCAGTCGATTGGTCACTTAACAACCTTCTAAATCTATTTAACAGCAATTTATTCAAGCAAAGACAAGGCAACCAATTTTTTAAATTGGTCATTCTAAGCCGTCAAGCAGAGGAACGAAGCTAACTTTCTCCATCACTTTTTCTTCTAATCCCGAAGAATTTTTAGTAATCAAACGCAATTCCTGGCTCCTACCTGACCCGACTGGGATAACGAGACGCCCACCCACTGCCAATTGTTCCATTAGAGTTGCGGGTACCCCCACAGGAGCAGCAGCCACCAAGATCGCATCAAATGGTGCATGCTCCGACCAGCCCAGAAACCCGTCAGAATGCTTCACTTTAACATTTGGAATCCTCAAATCATAAAGGTTAGAACGAAGTTTTTTGACCAACGCTTGAATCCTCTCAACAGCGAATATTCTCTTGGAAAACGCCGATAGTACGGCGGTTTGGTATCCACAACCAGAACCTATCTCCAAAACCTTTTCCATTGTTCCACTTTCGTACAGTGCTTGGGTCATTGAAGCTACTATGTAAGGTTGTGATATAGTTTGCCCGTGGCCTATAGGGAGAGCAGTATTGTCGTACGCCCTGCTAGCCAACGCCTCTTCGACGAAATAATGCCTCGGCGTGGTTCTCATCACCTCTAAAATTTCTTCACTAGTGATTCCCATAGATCGGATTTTTTCAACCAATCGATTTCTCGCTCTTTGAGAAGTCATGCCTATACCAGAAATCTTGGACATCGCACTCAAAGGTTACTGAGAAAGTTGGCCATGTAAAAGAAGCTCTAGAAGCGCCTTTTGGGCATGTAGCCGATTACCGGCTTCTTCCCAAACTACACTATTAGGATGGCAAAGGACTCCTTCAGACACTTCTTCACCTACGTGCGCAGGCAGGCAATGCATAAAAAGCGCGTCGTCCCGAGCGCAAGCCATAAGTTTTTCATCCACTTGATACGAGGCAAAACTCTTCTTTCTTTCGGCCTCCTGCCCTTCCTGACCCATACTGAGCCACACGTCTGTAACTACTAGGTCGGCCAAAGTTACAGCATCGATTGGATCTTTACACATTCGCACTGACCGACTTTTCTGTCCTTTAGGCTCAAAACCTAACGGTGTCGCGATCTTAAGGCGGAAGTTTAATAATTCAGCCGCCTCTATGTACGTATTGCACATGTTATTCCCATCCCCAATCCAAGCAACAGTTTTACCCTCTATTCCTCCTCTCAATTCAAAAAAAGTAACCAGGTCAGCAAGCAGTTGGCACGGATGATAATCGTCCGTCAGGCCATTTATGACGGGAATTTCCGATTCCTGCGCAAATTGCTCTAGAGTCGAATGTTTGAACGTTCTAAGGACCACGGCGTCCACCATTTTAGAGAGTACTTTAGCGGTATCTTCAATTGACTCCCCTCTCCCAATCTGCGAATCCTTGTCAGTAATAAACATTGCCGAGCCGCCCGCCTCTGCCATTGCCACCTCGAAAGAAACTCTAGTTCTAGTAGATGATTTTTCAAAAACTAAAGCCAGAACTTTCTTATCAAAAAGGGTAGGCCTGTGTCCGCTAGATCTCCATTTTTTTAATTGGATGGCCCTTTGAACAATTGCGACAATTTCATTTTTTGTCAAATCATTAAGAGACAAAATATGTCTAGCGGCCATTGCCATGTTCAACCCGCCTTAGTAAGAAATTTCCGGATTATGCGACTTAGCCTACTCGTTAAAATTTCCGCTTCCGAATCCCGTAAAATCAAAGGAGGGAGTAATCTTATGACGTTACCAGCCGCCACATTAACCAGCAACCTATCTTGCAACGCAAGGTTTACGATATCCGAACACGGCTCTTCCAACTCGATTCCAATCATCAATCCTTCCCCTCGTATTTCTTTGACACCTTCCAATTCACCTATTTCATCCTCAAAGGATTGTCGAAGTGAATCACCTAATTCTCCAGCCCGTTTAAGCAATTTGTCCCTTTCAATAATCTCCAATACCTTTAGAGCCACAGCGGTTACTAAGGGATTCCCTCCAAACGTGGATCCATGAGATCCAGGTTGTAAAACATTTCCCGCAACGCCTCTAGCTAAACATGCGCCCACGGGTATGCCGTTCCCTAACCCTTTAGCTATGGTTAAAACGTCTGGTAGAATTTTTTCTCTGTGATAGGCGAACCAATTTCCTGTCCTGCCCATGCCTGTCTGTATTTCATCAAGCATCAAAAGTGTACCTGTGTCGTTGCAAGCTTTCCTTAGTGCCGTAAGGTATCCGTGGTGCGGCAAAACCACACCTCCTTCTCCCATTATAGGCTCTACAAGAATCGCCACAACTTCCGGTAATTCCAGTGCTTTTTTTGTTTTTTCAATAGAATTATAATCGACATGTTTGAAGCCAGGCAGTAAAGGCGAGAACCCTGCGTGTACTTTTTCATTACCGGTCGCACTTAACGTTCCCATTGTCCTTCCATGGAAACTTCCTTTCATGGTGACAACCATCGGTTTTAGTATTCCCTTATCAGACCCAGTTTTTCTTGCGATTTTTATAGCCGCTTCGTTTGCCTCAGCACCGGAATTACAGAAAAACACGCGCTCAAGCCCTGTAATCTTAACGAGTGCCTCCGCCAATTTTTCTTGAAGGCCTATTCTATACAAATTCGAAGTGTGCCAAAGTTTCGATGCCTGATTGGCTAGCACTCCTACTAATTCGGGGTGCGCATGCCCTAATCCGCACACAGCAATACCTGAGAGAGCATCTAGGTACTTTTCTCCGTTAATATCCGTTAGCGTAGCCCCTTTACCGGACACAAATTCTACCGGTATTCGCTGATAATTAGGGACCAGAAAATCTCGCGCGACTTTGTCTTCCATGATTCTACCTTTAAAATCGAAATTCCTTAATCTTTTTCAAAAACGCTCGAACCTTTATTTCTGAGCTTTACTTTGTATCAGTTATTCGTAGCGTTTCCCACTCGCCATTTCACCGCCTAAAATTCGGTTAACACTATAATAAACGAGAACAATACTACACAATCGATTGATGAATAGGGCTTTCTTATAATATAATTATAGCACGATAAATTTAGCGGATTCACATAGATTTATCTCTAAAACGTTGTATGGAGGTAGTTGAGAAATGGACCCACTGGAAAAAATAAAGAACGTAGTAGAGTCGTCACCGGTCGTAGTGTTCATGAAAGGAAACCCACAGTTTCCCCAATGTGGTTTTTCTATGAGAACGGTAGAGGCTCTGAAAGCCTGCGGGGCAGAATTTGAACATGTCGATGTTTATGCGGAGCCAGATGTTCGGGAAAATCTACCTCGGTTTTCCGAATGGCCTACCTTTCCGCAACTATTTGTGAACGGTAAATTAGTGGGTGGATGCGATATAGTCCTCGGCATGTATCAAAGCGGCGAACTGCAGGAACTACTAGATAGTACTCGGACAACTTGAAGAGATATACGTACTAGATTTGTCGGATAATTACAGTTCCCATAGACAACCTTCAGCTTTGGCACCGATTCTTTGGAGCGTCTTATGATGAGATTCGTAATCATCTTCGGACACTTCGGCTATTTTAAGGGTTGCTTCTGAATCAATACTTTGAGAAACGGTAGCAGAAATTTCCTCTCGTCCCTGGTCAGGGAAACTAAGGTCAAAGGATGTTTGTCCACCTGTCATAGTCAGATAAACTTCTGCCAACAATTCGGCATCCAATAGGGCACCGTGCTGGGTCCGATGACGATTATCTATATCGTAGCGCTTGCACAAAGCATCCAAACTATTTCTTTGTCCCGGATGGATCTCTCTGGCAAGTTGCAGCGTATCAAAGATCCCGCAATAATCAGCAATTTGACCCCATTCCCGACCTATCAAAGATAGCTCCGAATCCAAAAAACCTACATCGAAAGGCGCATTGTGAATTATCAACTCAGCTCCCCGAATATAATCTATGAAGCCCTTCGCGACCTCAGGAAATCTCGGTTTTTCACTCAGAAAATCGGCACTTATACCGTGCACTTGCTGAGCACCCAACTCGATTTCTCTATCAGGATTCAAATATTCGTGAAATATGTTCAACGTTACCCGACGATGAACTATTTCCACACAACCAATTTCTATAATTTTGTGTCCTTGTATCCACTCAAGACCTGTGGTTTCAGTATCTAATACGATCTGTCTCATAATAACTACACCGAATTAAAAATTGTTTCCCATCTCGCGCGTCAAGTCCTCGATCGCGGCATTAGCAAGGGAATCGGCTATCTCGTTTCCTTTATTACCTGAATGACCTCGTACCCAATTCCAAGAAACCGCACGTCCTTGAGTTAAGCAATCGAGGGACTTCCATAAATCCAAATTTTTTACCGGCTTTCTGGAAGCCGTAAGCCATGATTTTTCTTTCCATTTGGAAATCCATTCGGTCATGCCCTTCTTCACATATTGTGAATCAGTGAACAGTACGACGGCCCGATCGCGGTCTACGATTTCCAAGGACTTTATCACCGCCATCAGTTCCATACGATTATTAGTAGTATCTACCTCAGAGCCATTTATAGTTGTCTGTTGATCAGCATCAATTATCAGAGCTCCCCATCCACCAATGCCAGGATTTCCTTTGCACGCTCCGTCGGTATAAACCGTATAAGAATCTTTCGGGCGCACATCCATCAGGGATTTTGAACCGAGCCGACAGTAGGCTTAGCTATGCCACTTTTTACGATTTTTCTGCGCATGGACCAATTAGTTCGCATTGCCGTTAGACCTTCAATTCTTTTTTTTGCCACCAAGAAATAGATGTTACCCAACCCGGGGAACAAGTATTTCATTAACTTTTCTTTATTTCCAGTAATAGTCAGCAAACCTTTTTTTACCAAACTGCCGTACCCTCCATAGCGAACTTCAATCATTTCAAATCCCAAAACACGTAGCCAGTCTTCTAGCCTTAAAGCAGAAATAAAACTACAATTCCAAGGAGCCAAATCTTGCCATCTTTTAAAAATGGTGTTGAGCCCGAAAAGGCTCCAAGGATTAAAAGCGAAAACCACCAAATAGCCTTCCCCTATAAGGACTCTGTCCACTTCACGTAATATCTTCCCAGGGTCGGGCGAAAATTCAAGTATGTGCGGCAGTATAATAATGTCAATCGTTGCTGGTCCGAACGGAAACGCCTCCACGTCACCACGAACGGTTTCAAATGGTTGCACATCACCTCCCAACGATACCAATATTTTGTTAGGAATGCGGCAAGAATTCATAACCAAATTGGGATAAAAACTCCCCAGCTGGAGTACGTTATACCCAAAGAGATTGGAGACTAAATCGTTAGCAAGACCTGCCTCTAGATCAACTAAACCTTCAACGTCATCGTTGAGGAACCATTCTGACACACCATGAATTCTATTTTCTTTTTGCATAGTTATTTTTTCTTAATTTATCGTTTAATGATTTTAGTGGTAATTTTCTTAATTTTAGACTGAGATTACAATTACCTGTAAGCTAAGCGATTCCTAACAAGGGGATTCCAGTTGTTTTCGCGACTCTTACGCCGGTCACTACTATTTCTAACTCGGACGGTGATCCGTCGATTAATGGGCCTGTTATTCTCAGTGGAAGTATCCGGCCAGGAAAACTATCCTGACTCTAATAAAAAAACGATAGTGATCGCAAACCACCAATCTGTTTTAGACAGCTTCTTTTTATTCGTATTTCTGCCAACACCTCCTGTTATCACTACCTTCAAAGATGAACAAAAAACCATTTTTTTTAGATTCTTTTTATTTTTTGCCGAGCACAAAACAATCGAGTTAACAAACCCGGTGTCGATTCGGTCATTAGCGACAGACCTTGATGAAGGGCGCCATATTCTCTTTTTTCCGGAAGGAAATACAACAGACTTTAATTCCATAAGTAAAATTTACGAAGGCGCTGTTCTTTTGATAAGAAAATCCGAGGCAGATATCGTGCCAGTAGCAATAAGCGGATTAAACTACTGTAAAATAGGCGACAAGCGAAGAAATAGAGGCCGATTGCTATTCCCAAAAGTGTTGATAAAAATTTTACCACCCAGCCGAAACCATAATGACGACAAAGAAGACGCCATTAAACAAATAAAAACTAGACTGCAAGATGCTTACTATGAAGCAGGTTTTAGTCCACATTCTCTTTTTCAATCATTAGCTTTAGCTTCTAAAAAGCATAGCAGTCTTGGAAATATCATTGAAGATATTACGGGGACGGAACTTTCCTACAGAGGATTGCTTACCAAAGTATTTGCCTTAGCTACTATCATTTCAAAGGTATCTTCCGGAGAGGGTAGAATAGGGATTATGCTGCCAAATACTTGTGCTGCTGTAATTACTTTTTTTGCATGCCACCTACTTGGTCGACAAACTTGCATGCTAAATTATACTGCGGGTTCCAGAGGAATTAACTCTGCTATCCAGTTCGCTAAAATAGAAATGGTTATTTCTTCTCGTAGATTCATAGAAAATGCCGAATTAGAAAAAGAAGCGGCCGAAATTACCGAGAACACTCAACTAATTTTACTAGAAGAGGCGGGTTCTCTTATCTCTCTGAGTGAGAAGCTAAGATCTCTCATCGCCAGCTTTACTCCACTATTAGCCGCAAATTGTTTGTACGGGACGGTGCCACCATCCGCAGACGCGGTGATTTTATTTACCTCGGGCTCTGAGGGAGATCCTAAGGCAGTCGTTCTAAGCCACTCCAATTTATTAGCAAACTTATCACAAGTGAAAATGTTGATCGATTTAAGAAACAGCGATTATATATTGAACGCTTTACCATTCTTTCATTGTTTTGGCCTTATGGCAGGTATGTTGCTCCCGCTTCTGGGAGGGACTAGGGTTTTTGAATATCCCAGCCCCTTACACTACCGGGCAATCCCGGAGTTGTGCTATCAAAAACAAATCACTTGCCTGTGGGGAACACCAACCTTTTTAAGAGGTTACGGAATGGCGGCAGACCCCTTCGACATGAATTCCCTTAGATACGTTGTATCTGGCGCTGAGAAATTAACGGAGGAAACCTACAACCTCTGGAACGACAAATTTGGTATAAGGATATTTCAAGGCTATGGTGTTACCGAAGCTAGCCCCGTAATAGCAACCAACTACCCGACGGTTTGTAAAAAAGATACCGTGGGACAATTAGTTTCACAGATGAAATACTATTTACGTCCGATCGCTGGAATCAGAAAGGGGGGCGAATTAGTAGTAAAAGGGCCTAATATCATGAGAGGTTACCTATCAAAAGACTATTCTGGAAACGACTTTGTGCGCAAACCTGAGACAAATGACAGAGGTGCCGGGTGGTATGCAACTGGTGATATCGTTGAGATAGACGAAGACGGCTTCATTACAATAGTAGGACGTATCAAGCGTTTCGCCAAAATTGCTGGTGAGATGGTCTCGTTAGCCGCCGTCGAAGAACTTGCCGCAAAAATTTGGCCAACAAGCCAACATGCTGTAGTCGCTTTACCAGATGCGAAAAAAGGCGAGAAAATTGTACTCGTTACAAACCAAGAAAATGCTGATAGACAGACTCTTCTGAAAGGTGCTCGAGATTTTCAATATGGGGATTTTTTTGTGCCTGCCTCAGTTGAAATCGTGAAAGAAATACCGGTGCTTGGTAGCGGAAAAACTAACTACACTGAACTAGAAGCCGCTCTCGACAAAACGTGACGTTTAAAGCAGCAACTTGTTCTTAGTGAATACCTTATCATTGCTAAGGAAAACTACACCAGCCGTAGCTCTTTTTACGACCCTGCTGGGGATCTGGTATCTTTCAGATTTAAATACCTATATCAATCTTGAGACGTTGTTCGAACATTCTTCTAAAATCAAAGATATTATTGCGTCAAACCGCCTTGGCGCGGCGATTCTCTTTTTTGTCTTTTACACCATGTTTGCAGCTGCGTGCCTGCCAGGTATTAGTATTCTTACATTCGGAGCAGGACTCTTTTTTGATTTCACTACGGGAACCTTTATTTGTTCTTTCGCTAGTACTCTTGGAGCGTCGATAGCCTTTTTTATTGCTCGACACCTCATAAGAGACACTTTGCAATCGGATCTAGGGACTGTTCTTCAGAAATTGAACGAGGAATTAGTCCTTAACGGAAAGTTTTACATCCTGTTCATACGACTCGTTCCAATATTTCCGTTCCAAGTGATAAATTTAGCGCTCGGCCTTTCAAAAATTAGATTTCAAGATTTCTATATCTATAGTCAAATCGGAATGCTACCGGCCACGGCAGTACTGACCAACGCAGGCTCTCGAGTCTCTGAAATCCAAAGTATGAACGACATCTTTACACCGCCGATTCTTTGGGCACTAATTCTGA
Source organism: uncultured Gammaproteobacteria bacterium (assembly GCA_964642505.1). Taxonomy (GTDB): domain Bacteria; phylum Pseudomonadota; class Gammaproteobacteria; genus TMED69. Next base: position 14,073 of record CAZXQY010000006.1, read on the forward strand.
TGGCTTCTTTACCAATTCTGGCCCGTTTGTTAAAAATCATACGGAAGAGCCGTTAGATCTCATTTATCTTACCGCTAGATAGCATCGGAAAACTACAGTGCTGGAATGCTTTTATTAGGTCAGCTATATTGCGCACAATTGACCGAGTTAAAATAAATCTGCTGTAGACGGAGAAACCAAGTGGTCGACACCTTTAAAGAGACTAAAATAAAGGACCTGATTCAAGATGTATCAGATCATCCTAAAGAGGGTATTGTTTTCAAGGATATCTCACCCCTACTACTGAACCCCGAAGCGTTAGACAGCGTGATAAGAAAACTCGCAGACGTGGCTGCCGACAGTCGACCGAGTATCGTCGCAGGAATTGAGGCTAGAGGCTTTATTTTTGGTGCACTAGCTGCTCGCGAGCTAGGAATCGGTTTCGTTCCTCTCAGAAAACCTGGGAAACTTCCTAGACAAACCTTTAAAGTCGCGTACGAACTAGAGTATGGAGAAGCCCAACTAGAAATGCATTCTGACGCTATTAACGCATCTGATTCTGTTCTATTGATTGACGATGTTTTAGCAACGGGAGGTACCGCCTCTGCGGGCATTGAGTTAGTTGAGCTTGCCAACGCTAGCGTGACTGAATTGGCTTTTGTTATAGAAATATCTGCGCTAAATGGTCGCAGTAAACTTGAAGACTATACCGTTCGTTCGCTGATAACATACTGACGCTCTTCCACTGATTAAAAACCCGTAAAGAAATGTGCATTCTTTTGGTCTCTAAATATCCCAGCCGGGATTACAATTTGATTGTTATCGCCAATCGCGATGAATACCATAGTAGACAAACGGACAGGTTAGGGTTTTGGTCTACCTGTCCGGGGGTGATAGGAGGGAGAGACCTAGAAGCTGGGGGAGGCTGGCTAGCAGTTAGCAGAACCGGTCGTCTGGCGGCTATCACAAACATCAATGCAGGACGATCTTTAAGACCTGATGCCAAATCTAGAGGCCTAATCGTAAGGGATTTTTTAAATACGGATGCGCCAGCAGACGAATATGCTAAAAAGCTGAGATCCGATCATGATAGTTACAACGGTTTCAATCTAATAGCCTACGACGGAAACAAATTGTACTGGGACTCAAACAGGGTAAAAAAGGGTGTGGAGCTAGCCAACCGCACATATACCCTTAGCAACGCTCCATTACGTACCAAATGGTCTAAAACAGAACTACTAAAATTTAAATTTCAAACCGTAATGGATAACGCATCAAAAGAATTACTAAATCGTCTACTTGACATATTAGGCCCCAACTCCAATGATGGAATAGATCCCTGCAGTGATAATTATCAGACAGGAGATCGATTAAAAAAAGACATTTTTATACAAGGGGAGACTTATGGGACCCGCTGTTCTAGCGTTATATTGTTTAAAAATGACGGCACAATAACCTTTGTAGAGAAGCGCTATAACTCTAAGGGCGCTACAACCGGAGAAAACACAATAGAACTAACATGAAATAGAGAAAGAAAATTCAACCATGCGAACAAACGCCAAACCAGCTATGACGACTCCTATCAACCCATGTGAGAGATTTACTGAAATCCGCCAACAAACCCAGGAATTACTTTGTAAACTATCTCCGGAAGATGCCTGTGTCCAATCCATGCCAGACGCAAGCCCTGCTAAATGGCATGCGGCACACACATCGTGGTTTTTTGAAACCTTTGTCCTCAAAGAATATGAAACAAATTTCACACTCTTTCAAGATTCTTATGAGTCACTGTTCAATTCTTATTATAACTCTATAGGTCAACAATTCGCCCGACCATGCCGAGGGCTTATCACTAGGCCAAGCTTTGCCGCGATTAAAAATTACCGCAAAAACGTAGACGAACGAATTTTAAATATCATCAGTAAAAGCTCGGATCCAAAATTAAACCAATTGATAGAACTAGGTCTAAATCACGAACAGCAGCATCAAGAGTTGATAATAATGGACATCAAGCACCTACTCTCGATCAATCCCACGAACCCGATCTTTTGCGACGAAAAACACACCATTAAACCGAAAAATATTTCCCAGTGGGTCCAATTTGAAGGAGGCCTTTTTGAGTTTGGGCACGATTCGCCCTCCTTCCATTTTGATAATGAAGCGCCAGCACACAAACGGTTTTTAGAAAACTATCAAATGTGCTCGCAGCCGGTTACTAACGGCGATTTTTTGTCTTTCATGACCGATGGTGGCTACGAAGAACCATTACTTTGGCTCTCAGACGGTTGGGCTTGGGTGAAAGAAGAACAAATCAAGCATCCCTTGTATTGGAGTTATCGAGATGGCGCCTGGTTCGAATTTACTTTATCAGGTCTTGTTCCACTTATGATCGACAACCCAGTCTGTCATATTAATTACTATGAAGCGGCTGCTTACGCGAACTGGGCAAATGCTCGGCTTCCAACTGAATTTGAATGGGAACTTGCCGCTTCTAGTCAAAAATTCTATGCTCGACCAATCTGCTTTCATGCTACTCCTGGAAGAGGAGGGAACGACCTAAATGATCTCCATGGTAGCATTTGGCAATGGACAAGTTCTAGTTACTTACCTTATCCTAGGTATTCCCCTTCCCTTGGCGCGATTGGCGAATATAACGGGAAATTCATGAGCAATCAGAACGTCTTAAGAGGCAGTTCTTGTTGTACACCAACCAACCATTCTAGAAATACCTATCGCAACTTCTTTTACCCACATCAAAGATGGGCTTTTAGTGGGTTGCGGCTTGCAAAAGACTTGAATTAATAGTCATACAAAACCTTACCGACAAATCCGAAAAAAAGGAGTTCCAAAAATGAATAAATGCCACCGAGGTATACTCACTTTGATACTCTTATTTTCGATGGTTAATCTTACTATTGCAGATGAAAAAAACCTTCAATGTCCTCCGACAGGAGACGCTATGGCGAAACGAGTAAAACAAATGCTAACGCCTAGCTATCGGGAGGGTGATTCTAAGCCCCGTGTAGAAACACTAAACTCTCTCGAATTTATGCTGGAGGAAGCTGGTTATTGCGCCGCTACAGCTCGAGCGGGAGGTGTCTCTGGAACGGACAGACAAAAATTTATCATGGAATGGCACTCGATGAATCAATGGTTGAGTCGACTAGCTGGATTTATGTCTCTTAACGTGAATGGCGATTTTTCTCAGGATTGGAAGGAAGAGTACGAATTATTTTTAGAGGTCTACGAACTGGCTCCATGATAGGCCCGGATATAAGGCTTCATCGATTAATCGTGATAGATCTTTAGGTTGCACTAGACCTAATTAAAAAAGCGAATGATTAAATTCATCTCTTTATATGTACTGTACGGTCGGAAGGCGCTCCGAATTAGAGAATGGTATGACAGGGAAAAACTCTGTTTTATATCGCCGTATGTTAGATGAGATAGCTGAATACGTGCGGTTTGCCGATAAATCAAATTGCGCGGGTTGGGGACATTCCGAACATCACATGTAGATTGAAGGCTTTGAAGCCCCGAATGACCCTACTCTTATGGGAATGTCCATAGGTTAAAACAGCAAAAATCTCAAAGTAATCACTTGCAGTTTTGTTTCAAGCACTTACAACCCTTTAAGAACCGCAGAAGCGATTTTTCCATGGATAACATGCTAGGTGGCAGATTTTCCGTCGGTCTTGTAACAGGATATCAGTCTCGATGGGTAGAAAACCTAAAAGTAAAAAACGAAATCCGGCCAGTAGGTCCCTGGAACAAGAACAGTGAGGCCGAAGCTATTAACAGGCGATACTTCGCAGAATACGTTGACTTAGTAGTTAAGGCTTTGACACAAGATACTTTCAACCATAAAGGCGAATTTTGGCATCCCCCTGCCCGGACTAACCAATCCACACCCTCACGCGATATACACTGACTATGGACGACGAGTTGCCAACGATATGAACATAAAAAAAGTAGGCATAGCGCCACGGCCCTATCAAATCTCCTCATCCGCAATTTTATGATGGTTTTTCTGCATCTCTTAGAACGGCCAAATTCTGGTCAAAATACTGGGGCAAACCGATAGTAATGTCCTCTGACATAGATTTTTTTAACTTATTGTGGGAATCTTACAGACAAGAAGCGGAAACTCTACACGGCTACACTCCAAAACCCGGTGAAGAAGTCGCTTGGGAGGGCTTATGATTTGCGCAAAAACTGATAACAAAGCAATGGAGCTTGCAGAAGATATGAAGTGGATGCGAGAAAAGTGGGTGGTACCTTTTGGGCAACCCTTTCCAGAACTAGTTTTCGGTTCTCCAGAGACGCTGAATATAGAGAATAGAAGACGTCACGAAAAGAATTCCAGTAAAAGAAACATTCTTGATAATACCGCAAGGTATTCACAATCGAGATCAGATATTGTCTTCGTTAGAACTGTTTTCTGAAAAAGTAATAAAAAATTTCAACTGATTTTCGGGGAGGGTCTTTATGCCAGTTGTAGCAGGTAAAAACGCAATAGATATCGGTATAATTGTAGCCAATATCGAATCAAGCCTAGAGTTCTACGTAGATATTTTGGGACTAGAAAAAATCCAAGAAATGCCCCTGTGGTTCGGAACTATGCATCGCCTGGCTTTTGGGAATAGTTTTATAAAGCTGATAGACCCTAACGACATCCCGCCAAAAAGCTCTGCGTCATTGGAAGGTAGCCTGGGTTTTCGCTATGTAACTCTGCAAATCAGCAATATTGACGAGCTTTGCAAAGAACTCCAAGAAAAAAACATCGAATTCACTTTGGAAAAGAAAGAATACATGCCCGGTGTGACCATCGCGATGGTAAAGGATCCAGACGGAAATATTGTAGAATTTGTTGAGAGGACCTAAATAACTTTTCGAGCAAAGAATGTAGTAAGATAAAGACTTTGTGAAGATCGAAAGGCAACGGAGGGATTATCGATCATGGAAACCCAATATGACCTTTTAATACGGAACGCATTGATCTTTGATGGAACTGGCCAACTTCCCCGCACAGAAGACATTGCGGTCAAAAACGGTACTATCGCCGCTCGGGCGACTAACTTAGCCGTGGCTAATGTCGATAAGGTGATAGATGCGAGCGGTAAATGGCTGATGCCTGGCCTTTTGGATATTCACACTCATATGGACTTAGAATTGGAGCTAAACACCCGACTAGAGGAAGTCGTCCGCCACGGCACTACCACTTGCGTGGTAGGTAACTGTAGCATTGGCGCGGCGTTTGGATCCCAACGACACAAAGGAGAGGATCCGATATTAGATTGCTTCGCACGGGTTGAAAATATACCAAAAAATATTTTAGAGCGATGCGTAGAAAAGATGGATTGGAAAGATACCGCGGGTTACTTGAAGCATCTTGAAAATCTTCCGCTTGGTCCAAATATTGCGCCTCTATTACCTCATTCAATGATTCGTATTGAGGCGATGGGAACAAAGGAAGCTATTAGAAGGCAACCCAACGAAGATGAACTCAGAAAGATGGAAGCGCTGCTGGAAGCCGGCTTGGAGCAAGGATATATTGGCTACTCGACCGATAATATTCCTTTCCATTACCTCGCAAATGAACCAAACACCGAATTTAAAATCCCATCAGCCTACGCAACTCACACGGAACATAAAAGGTTACTAGACCTAGTCAGAAAACATGATCGAGTATGGCAAGCAACTCCAGACGCCGTTAATCGACTTGGCACTTTAAGGCGATTTTTGTACACAAGTGGCCGATTCTACGGAAAACCATTACGAACCAGTGCACTAACGGCGATCGATTTGGTACACGACCGAGGAGTTTGGAAGGTGTTTTTACAGTTGGCCCGCTTCTTAAATTCGTGGATCATGAAAGGAAAATTCCATTTTCAAGTGGTAGCTGCACCTTTCATGCTGTGGGCAGAGGGAGCGATCTCTCCAATCTTTGAGGAATTTGAGGCTACAAGATCGCTCCTAGCATGTGACATTGACGACAAGGAAGGTCGACAGAAAATTCTAGCCAACCCTGACTATGTTAGACGTTTTGAGAAAGACTGGTACGACAAAAAAATCGTATCTACTTTTCAACGTGACTTGTCGGTAATGGAAATCGATAGTTGCCCCGTCCCAGAATGGTGCGGAGAAACAGGACAGATGATTTTTGACCGGCTGAGACGTTTTCAAGATGGAGATGACTCAGCTGCCAGGAGTGATTGTGAAAAAATAGAGCTTGGGAAAATCGAATTAAATTCCTCCGAAGCTAAATTCTTTCTCCATTTGTTAAAAGAATATGACCGTGAAATCCGGTGGCACATGATCGTTGGGAATGATAGACCAGATGTTTTAGAGAAAATGCTTTTTGATAAGAATACTTTACCCGGGTTCAATGACAGTGGAGCGCATTTGATAAACCTAGCGTTTTTTGACGGCAACCTACTGACTCTTCAGATAGCGCAGAAAACTTCTATTGAAAAAGTTTCCGTAGCCGTTCGCCGCCTGACCAGAGAACCGGCCGATTTTTTCGGAATTAACGTCGGTAACATTGAAATCGGCGCTCAAGCGGATATTACTATTATAGATCCGGACGAATTGAGGAAATATAACTCAGTAGCTAATAGACGAATGGTTTACAGAGACGTCTTAGGCGCCGAACAACTGGTCAATCGCTCAGATAACGTAGTTTCACATGTATTTATTGCTGGAACAGAAGTGTGGAGAGAAAACGAAGCTTTAGAACCACTTGGCAAGAAGAGACTCGGCCGACAGTTGACGTTTGAAGGCAGAAGAGATCAAAAAACTGCTTCGTAAGCCCGCAGTTTAAAATGTCGGGCCAAGCTGTCACTACCCCCTAAAATTTTCGAAAACAGATATTTGGAATCAAATATTGTTTGTTGGCGGCGCATCACCCCAAATAAAAACACCCGATTTGAATCGACGATTTACCCATACGACTCAGATCCGTATACTTCAGAAATGTAGCTTATTTTCGAGGGAGGAAATTAGTTTTGGGTTCCGTAATTCAGTTCGGACTATTTGATTGGATAGACGATGCTAATATTGAAGTAGGAGAGCTATATGAGAAAAGAATTAAACTAGTAGAAATAGCAGAACAGGCGGGATTCTACGGTTACCATCTTGCGGAACACCATGGAACATCTTTAAGTATGGCTCCTTCTCCCTCGGTCTTCTTTTCTGCACTCGCTCAAAGAACGAGTAAAATTCGATTTAGTGCCATGGCTTTTTTGCTTCCCTTGTACCACCCTATCAGATTAATAGAAGAAATTTGTATGCTTGACCATCTATCGAGTGGCAGAGTCGAAGTAGGCATTAGTCGAGGAGTATCTCCTTACGAGGTAAAATGTTATGGGGTTGATCCTTCCTCAACCCAAGAAATTTTTGAAGAAGCTCTAGAAGTACTGCTAAAAGGGATGATTGAAAAGTCGCTATCGTTTTCAGGAAAACATTTTCAATTCTCTGATGTTCCCGTTTCAGTTGGCCCGTTCCAAACGCCCCACCCGCCTATCTGGTACCCAACCTTTAGCGAATCTGGCACCAACTATGCAGCCAAAAATGGTTTCAACTTCCTGACATTGGGCCCTCCAGAACTAGTAGCACAACTATCATCTCTCTACAAAAATACCTATGAAAAGTCCTGTCCCACTAGTGATAGGATGTCGTCGTCGCCCAAAGTCGGGGCCATGAGGCAAATCTTTGTCGCAGAATCAGACCGAGAAGCACTGAAATATGCTGAGCCCGCCTATCGAGATTGGTACAATTCGATCACAGAACTGTGGCACAAAAACAAAGACTCTAGTTTTGACGATTTTTTCTCCTGGGAGTCCTGTATCGCAAACGAAAGCATCCTAGTAGGCTCTGTGGAAACAGTAAAGAACAAGATACAAAAACTAATAGATCAAAGCGACATAAATTATTTTGTCGGTTCGTTCGCGTGGGGATCGCTTCCATTTGAACAAAGTAAAAAATCTTTTACGTTTTTCGCGAAGGAAGTTGCTCCTTATATCGAAAACCTAGCAAACTATTAAATAAGCAAGACGAGCAAAAATGGACAAAAAATCCTTTTACCAGAATGCGCGATCTGATCTTGCTGGTCCACTAGACGGGATAAAGGTTGTGGAAGCGACCACCACTTGGGCCGGACCGATGGCCGGCTGTGTCCTAGCAGATCTGGGAGCTACAGTACTAAAAATAGAACATCCAAAAGGCGAATTATCGAGGACTTTTCGGCCTTTTATTCCTGACTCTAAACTGAATGTACCGCATGAAACAGTTAATCGAAACAAAAATAATGTATCCCTAGATCTTAAGCAGCCGAAAGGTCAAGAGTTGTTCCTGAAATTGTGTATAGATACCGACATTTTAATTGAAAATTTTAAACCGGGTACGCTTTCTAAATGGGGATTGGGTTACCAGGATGTGCGCTCCGTAAAACCTGATATAGTTTATGTATCTATAAGCATGTACGGACAATATGGTCCGTATAGTGACAGACCCGGCTACGACCCGCTAGCCCAAAATTTTACTGGTTGGAGCTCTTTGAATGGGCCGTCTACGATCGGACCGACCAAGGCGCCGACTTGGCTCGCAGATGACCTCGGAGGCATGCATGGGGTCGTAGGCGCGCTAGCCGCCTTAGCCCACCGCAATATCAGCGGAGAGGGGCAACATGTTGACGTGGCTTTGGTTGATAGCCTGATCTTTCAAAGCAACGGCTTTCTAACGTCTGGGAAACTCGGAATCCCGCTCCCCAAATTAGGTAACCTCTCGTCGATAACAGCCCCTGTCAATGTGTATAAATGCCAAGATGGCAGTATATTCAGTGCGGTTTTGTTACAAAACCATTGGGAGGCTTTATGCCATTTAATCGGAGAAGATACACTGTCTGGGCTAAAGAGCCCAGAACGAAAAGAGCAGCGGGAAATAATAGACAATCTTGTGTCGAGCTGGTGTTCCCGAAGAACTACTCAGGAAGTGGTGTCAGAGCTTACCAACATCGGGTTAGCAGTTACTCGGGTCAATACTTTTGAAGAGGTCGCCACGCACCCGCAGATAAATAGTCGAGACATGCTGCAGGAAACAAAACTTTCCGACGGACAAAAAGTGCCCTTAACAGGGCCGGCCGCCAAATTTTCTCGTACACCCACTAAAGTTCGCAAAGGAGCCCCCTCTATAGGAGCGGATAACAAAAAAATTTTTGAAGCTCTGGGAATTTCTCGAGAAGATATGAAACAGCTTAAGAAAGAAGGAGTGATATAAAAATGAGTACGAGTAGAGTAGGCAAAATAACGAACGACATGATAAGCGCTATTGGCGATATTTGCAAAAAACATCAAATAACTCATTCCGAATACAGAAAGGCGATCGATTTTATCGGCCGCGCAATTGATCAAGGTGAAAGATCTTTGTTATTCGATGCTTTTTTAGAAGCAAACGTAGTTTCTACTGATCCTGAACGGTCGTCGGGAACCTCACCGCAAGTCTTAGGACCCTTTTATCTCCCGGATATGCCTTGGCTCGAAAATGGCGTGTTAGCGACTGATAATGAGCCAGGGGAGCGAATGACACTCACTGGACAAGTTTTGGGACAAGAACGAGAATCAGTTAGTAATGCTGAACTCGATTTTTGGCAAGCCGACGCCAAAGGGCGTTATTCTAATTTTGATACTGGGGCTCGAGATGAAAATCTACGAGGCAAAATCAGGAGTGACGAATACGGAAATTTCTTTCTGAAAACAATCCGACCTGCCCAGTATACGATCCCTGATCAAGGTCCTACAGGCTTGTTACTCAAGGAAATAGGGAGGCACTCTTGGAGACCCGCTCACTTCCACGTGATCGTACGTCATCCCGATTACAAACTATTAACTACCCAGATATATTTTGAAGGCGACAAATATGTTACTAGTGACGCGGTTCGGGCTGCGACTACTGACCTAGCGTTCCCCGTGATCACCACTGACGAGGGAAGTTCCTTGAAATTTGATCTTATCCTACAAAGGCACTAAGCGCGCACCGACAAATCGAGCTAACTCGGTGCGGAAAATCTTGGCGTCCTCTTCTCCAGCATTGACGTGACCGCTTCCACTTGATTAGGGCTTCCTATCAAAGCGCGTTGCATCTCCCTCTCACGAGAAAGGCCAGACTTGCTACCTGCTTGCCATACCTCACTATAAAGCTTTTTAATTGCCCTGACCGAATCTGGTGAACGCCCGGCTATGTCCCGAGCCATTTTTCGAGCCATTCCAAGCGGGTTCCCTGACTCTTTCGTCGCTAATCCACATCCAACTGCCTCGGTGCCATCGATTATCCTGGCAGTTGTGGTTAGTTCCAGTGCTACATCCTGCGCAACCAGATGCGGCAGCGTTTGGGTGATTGCCAAATCAGGTATCAGGCCGTAACTGCTTTCCATAATAGCCATTTTTGAATTTGGATGAACAATTCGAATATCTGCCCCCAAAGCTATTTGACAACCTCCTCCAAAGGCGACACCTTGAATCGAGCAGATGACCGGCACAGGCACAAGTTTCCAAATATAAGCAGAACGTTGCACCAAACTCAGCCCATCGTCATCTACGCTTAGGAATTTATCGATCGTCCCTTGATTAGGATTCGCTACATCTCGCATCAAATTTAAATCTAGGCCCGCACAGAAACTTGGTCCCTCACCCCGCAATATGACTGCGCGAACAGAAACGTTCGTCAATAAACTATTACCCAATTCAACCAAGGCTTCAAACATTTCCATATTCAATGAATTATGTTTTTCTGGTCGGTTCAAGATGACTTCGATCACACCATCCCGATCCTCTAACAACACACACTTAGTCATGAATCACTCCTACTTCAATCGGTCAACCCTTTTGAACATCAAATCCATCCGGTCATTTCCAAAGAACATATCATCACCATTCAAAAAATACGTCGGGCTACCAAAACCCCCTCTTTCTATCAACTCAGTAGTGTTTGATCTGAGTTCGTCCTTATAGTTCTGATGCTCTATCTTAGTTGAGAAATTCTCCCAATCCAATCCCACATAACCGGCGATCTGCTTCAAATTGGCAGAGATTGAAATATCGATGTTTTTGCCCCAATAGGAATCGAAGGCTAATTTTGAATATTCTACAATTTTTCCGAACTCATCGGCCACAATAGCACCTCGCATAGCTTTGGCACTATTTATCGGAAACACATCAGGTAGACCAATTTGAATATCTAAATATTCAGACCAATCCTGTAAATCTTTCTGCGCATAGCTTTGTTTTGCAGGAACCGGGTTCTCTCTCGCAGCATAGACACTGGGGTTCACGGTATTGAAAACACCTCCTACGAGGATAGGCTTCCATCTGATTTCCAGCGCCGTTTTTCTCCGACATAATTGTTCAAATGCCAAATAGGTCCAAGGACTAGAACAATCGTAATAAAAATCTAGTTTGTTTCTCATAAAACCTCCTGCAAATGTAAACTTACCCTTACTATGCTTCCATCTATTCACATGCGATAGTTACTCGCCCTATTACCTCACGATTCTCGATAAACGCAAAGCCTCGCTTGAGTTCATGCCAGCCTAACGTTTCATAAACTGCCGGTTTGATTTTTTCCCTTTCAATAAGACGCTCGAGTTCTTTCATAACGCGCTTACCACCCTCTTCATTTTGACGGCCGTACTCCCCAGCCCTTACACCAATAATCGAGAGTTGCTTTATTAGAGCATAATTAATAGACAATTTCGGGATAGTCCCGCTCGCAAAACCGATAACAAGCATCCTCCCGAAAGGCGCTAAACACCTGATTGAGTCCTTAAAAAGCGTGCCGCCGACCGGATCGAAAACGACATCCACACCTTTATTTTCGGTCATCCTTTTGATCTCGGATCTCAAGTCACTCTTGTTAATATCGATAACATAATCCGCCCCTTTTTCTAGGACGGGTTGGAGTTTATTTTTTCCTTTTACCACCCCATATACTGTAGCCCCGAGGTGTTTCGCTAGATTAACAGCAGCCAGCCCCACACCTCCTGATGCACCTAGTACTAATACCTTCTCACCACATTTCAATTTACCTCGGGCTACGAGGCCGACATAAGCAGTCTTGTAGGCCACCAAAAACGCCGCTCCTTCAGCAAACGAATATTTAGAGGGCAACTTTATGCAATCTGACTCGTTGGCAACTACTAGCTTGGCCGCAGCACCAAAACGGACTGATCCCACTACCTTGGCGCCTACCAAATTTTTATTAACTTTTCCGCCAGCACCTATGACGGTCCCGCAAAACTCTGTGCCCTGCACAAAGGGAAGAGAAGGCTTTAACTGATACTTGCCTAGAACCAATAAAAGATCTGGAAATCCAAGTGCAAATACCTGGTTTTTAATCAGAACTTGTCCTGCTCCGGGTTTACCATCTGCAATAGGCTTTACACTTAAATTCTGATAATCTCCAAATTCTTCACAAAGCCAACCTTCGTTTAGAGGTGAAGGACCATTGCTTGTATCGCTCTTACTCATATAAACATTCCGCAAAAGATATCACACCTAATGAATATAACATCTAAAGAATCGAAAAATATTGCTCACCTATTGAGAGAACGAAAAGAAACGATTTCCGTCGCCGAATCATCGATCGGAGGTCTGTTGTCCGCGTCCCTACTAGCCGTACCTGGTGCTTCAGATTATTTTATGGGGGGGGCTGTCATTTATACAATGCGGGCTCGACGTCGACTCCTAGGGATCACAAAGGAAATTCTTGACTCACAAGAGCCACTAACAGAGCAATACGCTACGTTACTGGCTGACGCAACCCGAGCCCAATTAAAATCGGATTGGGCTATCGCGGAACTCGGAGCCACAGGTCCAGCAGGCACTCCCTATGGACATCCTCCAGGAATTTGCGTATTGGCTGTGACTGGACCCAAAACCGTGAGCCGTTATTTTGAAACCAAATCGAACGATCGAGAACAAAACATGGGGATTTTTCTGGCAGAAGCCCTAAATTTACTACACGAAGTCTTATCAAAATAGGAATAACAAATTTTATGGATCGAAAATTCTGGTTAGAGAAATGGTCATCCAACAAAATTGGTTTTCATGAACCCACCCCTCATAGGCTACTCAAGCAATGGTGGCCTACGATGGAATTAAGTATCGATCATAGAATACTAGTACCTTTATGTGGAAAATCGTTGGACATGACTTGGCTAAATGAACACCATTCCTCAATTACAGGTATAGAGATAAGTGAAATTGCTGCGATCTCGTTTTTTGAAGAAAATAATTTCAAATTCAGAAAAGACCAGTTCCGAAAGTATTCTGTTTTATATGCCAATGGAATCGAAATATACTGCGGAGATATTTTTGAAATTCCACCTACAGTGTTCAACCCTTTCGACTGTGTTTATGACCGAGCGGCATTAGTTGCGCTATCTCCATCCGATCGAGAAAACTATGAATCGTTTATCTCTAAAGTGACAAAGCCTGAAGCAAAAATGTTGTTAGTTACAGTCGACTACGATGTAGAACTAATAACTCCACCTCCCCATATTATTTCGAGAGATACACTAGAGGAAACCTATTCTAAGCGATGGGATTTGACCGAATTAAGCACTCAGACAGCGGATATCAAGGGAATAACCGGAACGGAAACTTGTTATCGGCTGGAGAAAAAATAATATCATGGAAAAAGAAAAAAACGCGATCGAAAGACACAATTTTAACCCTCATACAGTTTTTGAAGAAATTTTAGCTGGAAGACTACCAGCCGAATTCGTCTACAGAGACGAACTGGTTTCCGCCTTTCTAGATATCCAACCGATCACCGAAGGACATATCTTAGTGGTTCCGAATGAAAAAGCATCCTGTCTATTGGAATTGAAAGCCCAGACAGGAGAGAGAATGTTTCGGGTAGCACAAAGAATATCAAAAGCCATTCTGGCTTCCACTCTAAAAAGCGAAGGTATCAACTTATTCCTTGCAGACGGTAAAGCGGCCGGCCAAACCGTTTTCCACTTGCACTTACACGTATTTCCTCGCAATAAAGAAGACGGTTTCGGATGGAAATTGCCCGAAAGCTATTACACACCCCCTAATTCAGCTTCCCTACGGGCCAACTGCCTCGCGATAAAAAAAGAAATGCAGTGAAATTAATCCTTGCTACTCAAAAAGGTTCGGAGCCGTGTCTGAAACCTTCGCTTTGTCCGTCCAGTAACGCTTAGCCCAAATACCTTGGTAGGGCTCGTCGTCAGTGGGCATTCTCCACGAACGAACTTCGGCATCCTCTAAATTTATTGAACAAAGAGCTCTAGGTTGATCGTCTGTACCATCGACATAGCCATTCGCATCGACATCATCAAGATAACGCATCGCTATACGCCTATACCGATCCCTCCAAGCATCGTCGTTGCCGACCTCGAATTCAACAACAGCACGACCGCGTACGACGACCTTTCTATACGGTAGTTCTGGCTCATCAATACTCAACGCTATTCGTTGGTCATTACGGATGTGCTTTAACCACTCAGAATGCTGTCTAGGCGTAAACCAAATTCTACCCTCTTCATAAACAAACCAGATAGGAGTCACTAGCGGCGCCCCAGCATCATCTACCGTAGCGATATTGCAAATCACTTTTCTTACATTCAGAAATTCTTCCCTTTCTTTCGTCGTCAGCTTAGGCATTACCTGCTCCTCCCTTTAGTCTTCTTCCAATTGTGATACCAGCACACTGCTAGGTCAAACGCTTATGTCACATATCCTTATAGATTATAGGAGCCTTGAAAATATTTACTCTTGCGCCGCCAAGACTGATAAGGCTTCGTCTAATAACTCGTGCGTGCTTGCAGCCACCACGCGCCCCCCGCTGCGAACAGGATTGCCTTCCCAATCCGACAATACACCTCCTGCCGATTCAACAATAGGTATTAAAGGCGCTATATCATAATATTCCAGATCGGCTTCCACCACCAAGTCGATACAGCCCGCCGCTAGAAGACAATATCCATAGCTATCAGCTCCGTACCGAGTCAGTTTTACTGCCTTTGATAGACGATCAAAGGCGCTGATTTCTTGGCTTGAAATAAACATATCGGGGCTTGTGCTGAATAACACCACTTCCGGCAACGAACGATAATCGCGTACTTTCAATAGGGACCTCGCCTCGGGACGTACTAATTCCGCTAGTCCTCTACCTCCAATAAAACAGTCTTTTACCAAAGGTTGACTCATCATGCCATAGATTGGGACGTTGTCCTTTAATAACCCAATCAACGTCGCCCAAGTCGGAAAACCAGAAATATATGACCGAGTACCGTCTATTGGATCGATTATCCATGTCCAAGAGTCACGGCCTTCGGTGATACCAGTTTCCTCGCCCAAGACTGAGTGTTGAGGGTAATGAGATAGAATTTCAGATATCAGCGCTTGCTCAGTGTCGCGATCGATTTTCGTAACTGGGTCGAAACCGTTGCCAATAGACTTGTCTTCCACGGAGAGGTATTTCCTAAAGGAAGGTATCGTCACCGAGGCGGCGATTTCAGAAAGATGTAAAAAAAAAGGAAGAATCTCTTCGCTATTCATAATTTAAATCTGATATCAAGCTATTTTGTCAATCCTGTCATTTAGTTGTCGCAATATCCAACTCCAAATCTTTGATAGAAAGTAACTTTTTTTCGTAGGCGGAGCTGCTATGATATGAAGCGCTCAAACTAGTTTTAAAGCTAACTTTTTAGGACCTAACCACAATAATGAAGAATTTTATCGACTCAGCTTACCACAGTACTATTTTGAAGTATCCGTTGATAACAATGCTGACTCTCGCCGCGATTCTTTCATTTTTTGCGACCGGAACAAAGAATTTTAAACTAGACGCTTCGATGGATGCTCTAATTTTAGAAAACGACGAAGATCTAGCTTCATTTCGCCAACTTCTCATGCGCTATGAAAACAGGGAATTTATTTTTATTGCTCTTAAATCTGAAGAAGACTTCCTCACTTCAAGCCATATCGAGATCACTTCCAAGTTGCGTGATGAGGTCTCAGAAATACCTC
Organism: uncultured Gammaproteobacteria bacterium; assembly: GCA_964642505.1. Classification (GTDB taxonomy): domain Bacteria; phylum Pseudomonadota; class Gammaproteobacteria; genus TMED69. The sequence goes on from CAZXQY010000006.1 coordinate 30,107, forward strand.
AGATCCTTGAAGTCGTATCAATGCTTGACGTGCCACTGGTCAGGAACGATCCCAAAACAACATTGGGCGATTTAGCAGCCAACTTTAGAACATTACGTATGCCGAATGTTGATTTAGATAGAGCTCGCCAGGAGTTAACAGAGAGCCCTTTCTACAAAGATTTAGTTGTAAGCGGAGATGGGAAAGTAGCTTCCTTAGCAGTCTATTTCAAACCGCACGCCGAATTCCCCCGCCTGAGGCGATTACGGGACGAACTTCTTTATAAGAAATTGGTTGATGGCCTAACTGCTCAGCAAGAACTAGAACTTAAGGCTTTGAGACCTAAATACGAAAGAGCTAAGGAACAAGCAGAAAAAGCGACTCACGAAGGGCTACTAAAGATCCGAGAGATCATATCGAAATATCAAGGTCAGGCAGGAATCCAGCTCTATCTCGGTGGCCTTCCAATGATCGTCGACGATGTAACTGCTTATATTCAAGGCGATCTAGTAAATTTTGGAGCCGGGGTATTTATCTTCCTCATTCTAATGTTGACACTAATTTTTAGGGAAACACGTTGGGTCGTTCTTCCTTTCGCTAGTTGTATTTATGCTGGTACGATCATGATTGGACTTTTGGGTCTGGTCGGATGGAAAGTGACCGTTATATCTTCGAATTTCATCGCTCTGATGCTCATTATAACGATGTCTATGAACGTCCATTTGACAGTGAGGTATCGGGAACTCGTGAGGGATTTCCCGGAAATGGATCAAAAAGAATTAGTTCGTTTAACAATCCAAAAAATGGCTAGACCCTGCCTCTATACTGCTATTACGACTATCATCGCTTTTTCGTCACTGGTGGTCGCTGATATTAAGCCTGTGATCGATTTCGGTTGGATGATGACGATCGGACTGTCGGTCGTTTTCCTAACATCTTTTACGTTATTTCCTTCTTTGTTATTGATGACTAAAAAACGTCCTATCGACGCTCAGAGGATCTCAAGCAAAGCTTCAATAAATGTGACCGCTGCGCTAGGCAGATTCACCGAGAAGTACGGGCGATCTATTATCCTTATAGCGGTGGTCCTTGGGCTAACCGGGTTAATCGGGATAAAACGCTTGGAAGTGGAAAATAGTTTTGTTTCTTATTTCGATGACAGTACCGACATTTACCAGGGACTTGCCCTAATCGACAAACAATTAGGCGGAACGACTCCTGTCGACATTCTTTTAAAATTCCCTCCGGAAAGTGTGACGCAGCCCGAGGATGACGATCTTGCTTCGCTGTTTGAGGATGTGGAGGGTGAATCGACCAGTAGCGACCCCGAGTGTGTTAATACAATTTGTGACAATTCGTATACTTGGTTCACGGCGCAAAAAATTAATCGAATCAATCAAGTACATGACTACTTAGAATCCGTGCCAGAGATCGGGAAAGTTATGTCGCTTGCGTCGACAATCCGAGTAGCTGAAAGCATCAAGGGAACCCCTTTAGAGCCCTTTGAACTCAATATCGCCAATCAACGATTACCAGCTGCCGTGCGGACCCAAATTATTGATCCGTATGTATCTTTCGAAAATAATGAAGCTCGAATCACTGTCCGAATCATTGATACCTATCCCAACTTGAAGCGCAAAGAGCTACTAGAAAGAATCAATCGAGATCTATCAGAAAAAATTGGACTAAAGCCTGATCAATACGAAATTTCCGGATTACTCGTGCTATATAACAACGTACTACAAAGCCTTTTTCGATCACAAATTCTAACGCTTGGCACAGTGATGCTGGGGATTTTAATTACGCTCGTATTTTTATTCCGATCGTTACTAGTGGCTATCATAGGGATAATCCCCAACATCCTCGCGGCGACTATTATCTTAGGGTTTATGGGGTGGATGAGTATCCCTTTAGACATAATGACCATAACAATCGCTGCTATCACCATAGGTATTGCCGTAGATAATTGTATTCATTACCTATATCGATATAAAACCGAGCTTCCTAGGATAGATGACGCGGTAGAAACTATGCATTACTGCCATGACAATACTGCAAAGGCCTTGTTTTATACCACCGTCACCATTGTCTTTGGATTTTCTATACTAATACTGTCAAACTTCATCCCCACTATTCTATTCGGTTTATTGACTGCGATCGCAATGGTGGTCGCCCTACTCGCCGCACTGACCCTAATGCCTAAACTTATTCTTCTTTGGCGGCCTTTTGACGAAACCGCAATAGAAGACCTTTAAGTCTAAATTAGGCAGCCAGTAAACCTTCTCCGTTAGCCCATTCTAAAGATTGGGACATAGCACGCTCAAATTTATCGAATAATTCATCAATTTGTTCGGAAGTGATAATCAAAGGCGGACAGAAAGCGATGACATCTCCAATCGCCCTACAGATCAGACCATTTTCGTGGCAAAATGACTGGACTTGCGCTCCGACTTTACCCGGTGTATCAAACGTTGATTTATGGGCCTTATTAGAGACAAGCTCCACCCCGCCAATTAAACCTTTTCCTCTCGCTTCACCTACTAAAGGATGGTCATTGAACTTGGCCAATCTATCTTGAAACTGAGGCGCCAACGCAGAAGATTTCTCAAAAATGCTATCTCTCTCATATATTTCTAATGTTTTTAACGCTACTGCACAGGAAACTGGATGGCCTCCCCAAGTATAGCCATGCCCAAAAATTCCCATCTCATCAGACGCATCCACAATGCTTTGATAGATTTCTTCCTTCAAAACGACGGCACTGAGAGGTTGATACGCAGAGGTTATAGCTTTCGCTAGGGATACTGAATCTGGCGATAGATCGTAGCTTTGGATCCCGAACGGATTGCCTGTACGACCGAAACCGCAGATTACTTCATCATCAATAAAGAGGATATCATACTTCCTTAAAACCGCTTGGATTTTATCGAAATAAGTTTCAGGTGGTAAGATAACGCCACCTGCGCCCATAATAGGCTCTGCTATGAAAGCAGCGACAGTCTCCGGGCCTTCTTTCAAAATCAATTCTTCTAAATTCGCGGCCAGTCTAGTCGCAAATTGAGCCTCAGACTCACCCAACTCAGCCCCCCGATAATAATGAGGCATATCAGTATATAGGAACCTGTCTTCTCTAATCGGAAGATCGAAACCGTTATGGGCCGGCGGTAGCCCAGTCAAACTCCCGGCAGCGAGAGTTATCCCGTGATAGGCTTTTATCCGGCTAATAATTTTCTTTTTTTCAGGTCGACCTAAGACGTTATTGTAGTACCAAGCTAACTTGACCTGGGTATCATTGGCGTCAGAACCGGAGTTTCCAAATAGCACCCTAGATTTTCCAATAGGAATCAGATTATTTAGCTTCTCCGCAAGTTCTATTCCAACCTCATAACTCTTAGAGGCGAAAAGCTGCGCATATGACAGTTGTTTTATTTGATCATAAGCCGCCTGTGCCAATTCCTCGTTACCATAGCCTAATGAAGTGCACCAGAGGCCAGCAAGACCTTCTAGGTACTGCTTACCATGGTTATCATACATGTAAACCCCTTCCGCACGCTCTAAAATCATCGGCCCATTCGATTCGTGTTGCCCTAGATGCGTCCAAGGATGAAACAAGTTATCTAAATCCCTTGCTTCGATATCTCCCATTTTTAAAGCCATTCTATTAATCCCTAAATTTAGTTTTCATCATCTTGTACCAGACATTGTATTTAAAAATCAGCTCATGCCAAGCGAAAGATTCTCGTCGAAAATACTTTTTCTGATGGGTTGCCTATAATTGGCTTTCGGCTGGTCATTTTGAGACCACCACAACGTCTTAGAACTAAAAATTATAAATAAGCCTATTTGTTTCTTTGGCCTTCACAATTAATTGCCGAATAGGCAAACTAATTAGCCAGTGGATCACCCGATGAAATTCTACCAAGGAGATAATAAAGGATGTTTGACCTCACCAACATCAAACGTTTAGCTGACATACCCACAGTTCAGGCGAAACTACGACCTAATTTTACAGCACAAATATTCGAAGGCAGAGAAACGACGTACCTAGAACTGAATCAAAGATCTAACCAGATCGCGAATCAGCTAATAGAATTCGGTCTCAGAAGTCAATCGCGAATCGGCTTTATCGGTAAAAATTCTGACCGTTACTTCGAACTTTTATTCGGTGCCTGTAAAGCCAATATCGTTCTGGTTGGCGTAAACTGGCGACTAGCCCCACCCGAAATGCAGTACATACTGGAAGACGCACAGTGTGAAATTCTGTTTGTTGGTAAAGAATACGAAGAATTAGTAGGAGGTATTAAAAATGCTTGTCCAAAAATCAAACTAATTGTCGGTATGGATTCGGGCGACTTCGGCGGACCTCACATCGATAAATGGTTTAGGGATAGTAGTTTGGAAGAACCCCATACTGATCCCAAGGGAGGCGATGACGTTTTACAGTTGTACACCAGCGGCACTACAGGACATCCGAAAGGTGTTCAACTCACGAATGATAATTTTGCCGCGGTCTTTGGGGCCGCGGAAGATGCGAAATGGGGGCTGTTTGAACCAGAATCTATGGCACTGACCTGTATGCCTTTATTCCACGTGGCTGGGGTTAATATGGGCTTGTTCTCGCTTGCCCAAGGTTTGACCAATGTAATAACTAAAGAAGTCAACCCCGAAGAGATTTTAAAATATTTGGAGGAATATAAAATAAACTATGCCCTATTCGTACCCGCCGTTATTTTATTTTTGGCGCAGCACCCTAAAATTAGCGACTGCGATTTTTCGTCACTTCGAAAGTTATTTTATGGCGCCTCGCCCATAGCTGAGGATTTGTTAACCCAGGCTCAGAAGTTATTCGGTTGTGAGTTTTATGGATTGTACGGGCTCACAGAGACCACTGGAGCTGGCACTTGTCTTCAGCCCTCCGATCACGTCGGGAAAAAACTGAGGTCTTGTGGAAAACCGTATCCCGGTATAAAAATCGAAGTCAGAAACAGCTCGGGCAAGGCGTTACCTCCAGATGAGGTAGGGGAAATTGTGATTAAACATGGCGTATTAATGAAAGGTTACTGGAATAAGAAAGAAGCCACTAGCACCGCTATCGTAAACGGTTGGTTCCATACGGGAGACGCTGGATATTTTGATGAAGAGGGATTTCTTTATATACATGATCGAGTGAAAGACATGATAGTGAGTGGAGGAGAAAACATATATCCCGCCGAAGTAGAAAATGCCTTGTTTGCCCATCCTGACATTATCGATGTTGCCGTCGTCGGAATACCAGATGAAAAATGGGGAGAAGCCGTTTTAGCCTTCGTAGTAGCTCCCCCAGAAACTTCGGTCACTGAAGCCGATGTGGTAGATTTTGCGAAATCCCGCATAGCCAGCTATAAAGTACCGAAACATATCGAGTTCGTTGAAACCTTGCCTAGGAATCCATCTGGGAAAATACTACGAAGGGAACTAAGAGACCCCTACTGGGAAGGTAAGACACGGGGAGTTAACTAGCAATAATGGCCCAAAACAAAAACATTTTAGTTTTTTAACAGTATAATCCTTATTTCTACTTGGATTGTGGGGAGATTAGTTTCTAATGGATATGGACAATAGAATCGAACTCAACGTACTTGGCGAGCCGTTGGAAAGCTGTTGTGAATCGCCTATGACCGGTTACTTTCGTGATGGCTTTTGCAGGACAGACAGCACCGATTCCGGACAACATCTGACCTGCGTCGTGCTGACCGACGAATTTCTCACTTTTTCCAAAGTGAGAGGCAATGATCTTTCGACTCCTAGACCGGAATATGGTTTTCCAGGCCTCAAAGCAGGTGATAGATGGTGCCTTTGCGCCGAACGCTGGACCGAAGCCCTTGAAGCCGGAGTAGCCCCAAATTTGCATCTCAAATCAACCCACTCCAAAATGTTATCGCTTGTTCAAATAGAAGTCCTGGAACGATACGCAGTTGACTACTAGTAAAAGCTAGGGCTTTTTGAGGATTTTCTAGTTAGTCCTTGGTCCAAACAACATATTGATCAATTTCTTCTTACTTTCACTAATGGAGCCCCGATGTGCTAAATAAGACACATGGCGGGTTTGATTTCCGGGAGACAGCTCTATTGACCAGATAGAATTTATCTCGTTTGGCACTAAGGAATATCTTATATCAATGATTCGATTAGGAAAATTTGGATGCTGGGCCAAGTATCCTCGACTAAACCAACGAAACCTTTCAATATCACGAGATTGCACAGACCCGGGATCTAGCCAAGGAAAGTCTCGACCAACATCCAACTTAGGAATGGACTCGCCTTCAAATACGAATGGCTTGTAACCTACTCTGACAGCATCTACATAATAGCGTCCATCCGATTCATAAATTACCTTCCACACAAGTATATTCGCAAAACTAGGCTTAGCGTCTAACTTAACTGGCATATGGCCTCTTTTAGCAGCAACCATGTGTCCTATATCAACCGCTGCACGATGCTGGAGAAACCCTAAAGTCAGATACACAAACGCCCAGGCTACCCCGATTATCGCGTATTTTTTTTGTCTTAAAATCGTACCCAGAATGACCAAAGAAAGTAACGGAACGGTAAACAGTGGATCGATAATCGAGATTAAATTCCAGGCAAACCGAGTATCACTGAAGGGCCAAAGTAGAACCGTCCCGTAAGTAGTACAAGAATCCAACAGCGCATGAGTAGCATACCCCAACATGCAGAACCCTACAGTAGTCCTCAGAGAGAAATTTCTAAAAGATCCGGTCAATTTGAAGGGAATAAGGCCTATGTACAAGCTAAATCCGACTATTGCGCCGCCTATTGGGATAAAAAGGAAAGAATGAGTGAATTGTCGGTGATATTCGAGAAACAGCAACGGGTCGGTTTCTGACCTTATGAACACATCTAGATCAGGAGCCAACCCCCCCATAAGGCCACAGATTGTAGCCCAAACAAGCGTTTTTCGTTTGCTTACCGATTGAGGTAACAGTGCACCTAACGTGCCCTGGGTCAAAGGATCCATCTTGTCTTCAGTCAGTGTACCGGGCGGTCTTAAAACCAAGCATAACGAAACTTGAAGCTAATTTAGTTTCTCGTACGAAACATACCCGTCCTCTGTCACTTCGTCGAAAAAAGTATCTATGAGAGGATGATCTATGTCGTCCAGAGAATTGTCACCGATCAAATTTCGTTCAGCGACGTAAGTAGTATGCTCTGCTCCGTCAGGTAACACGTGATACCAAGGGGCTTCTTTCGGGGGACGAGATTTGGCCACCTGTTCATACCACTCATCATCTCCACTAAACTCCGCGTCCACATTGAAAATAACTCCCCGATAATCAAACAGACGATGAACCACACGCTGGCCTATGGAAAAGCGTGCGACTTTATGTTCTTTCATTAATCTCTTTCCTCTAAGGGCCCAGCGTCGGAACCCTCCTTAGTCGTGGTTGCTAAGATTATATCTGCTGGTTCAGTAAGTGTACGTATCAAATTTATTACCATTCGGATTATGAACTAAATCCCTAGAACCGCAAACTCGTTAGCAGATTCGGGAAGTCGCCAACCGGCCACTTCCCTTTACATTAAAGCGGTTAAAAATTAGGCGGCGCCGCTATTCATGACAGCCTTTAGTTCCAAAAACTCCTCAAAACCAAATTCACCCCATTCTCGACCATTTCCTGATTGCTTATAACCACCAAAGGGAGCAGTAAAATCCAGACCCGCTCCGTTGACATGGACATTCCCAGCCCTGATTCGCGAAGCTACCTTTTGTACCCGTTCAGAATCTGATCCCGATACGTAACCTGACAAGCCGTACTCAGTGTCATTTGCCATCTCTACTACCTCTTCCTCTGAATCATAAGGCAACATACACAGTACAGGTCCAAAAATCTCTTCGCGGGCAATTGTCATATCGTTTTTAACATCAGCAAAGATGGTAGGTTTGACATAGTAACCTTTTTCTAAGCCATCCGGTCGGCCAGTACCACCACAGACTAACCTGGCTCCTTCGTCGATCCCCTTTTGTATCAGTCCCTGTATCTTGTCGAACTGCACCTTGCTAACGACTGGTCCTATTTTAGAGTCTTTCATCTGAGGATCGCCAACGGTAGTCTCCTCGGCCGCTTGTTTAGCTATCGCTATCGCCTCTTCCTGCAACGTCGCAGGAACAAACATCCGGCTTGGTGCGTTACAAGATTGACCAGAGTTTAGAAACATGCCATCTACATCCCGCTTTACGGCAGCCCCTAGGTCTGCGTCATCCAAAATAATGTTTGGAGATTTACCACCTAGCTCCTGAGTTACTCGTTTGACAGTGTCTGCAGCAGCTTTGGCTACCCGTATTCCTGCTCTGGTAGAACCAGTAAAAGACATCATGTCGATTCCGGGGTGACTGGACATAGCTTCGCCTACAGTAGGTCCATCGCCGTTCACCAAATTAAAAACACCTTTCGGAACACCAGCGTCATGTAGAATTTCAGTAAATAAGATAGCATTGAGAGGGGCGATTTCAGTCGGCTTGAGAACCATTGTGCAGCCAGCTGCAATTGCCGGAAATACTTTACAAGCAATTTGATTGATCGGCCAATTCCATGGTGTGATAAAACCACACACACCCACCGGTTCTCGTTTGAGGTTAATGCTCCCTTTTTGCTCCTCAAATTGGTAGTTCTTCAATACCTCTATGCTTGTACCCAGATGGGCAGTCAGCATAGCAGCCTGAGCAGCCTTACATAACCACATTGGGGCACCCATCTCTTTAGAGATGGTTTCGACCATTTCCTCATATCGCGCCTTGTACCCTTCCTGAATCGCTTCAAGAATGGCAACTCGTTCTTCCCTGGAGGTCTGGGAGAAGGTAACAAACGCACGCCGGGCGGCTGCTACAGCTTTGTCAACATCGGCAGAATCACCCATCGCAATTTGACCGATGACAGATTCATCTGCGGGATTGATAACGTCCAATGTTTTAGACTTACCGGGTTCCACCCACTCACCATCAATATAAAACTTCAAATTATTTCCCACTGAGCATCTCCTATCTGAATTTCCTCAATTTAAATACCTGTGATTGAACATTCTATCCTTTTCTCCCAACCAAGAATGCGACTGCTAAGAATAAACAAAATAACGCCTGATTGCCATATCACTTCTGTTCGCGCTGATCTTACTATTAGAAAGGGACTCTACAACTTCAGATAAAATTATGTTTTTAAACAATAACTACCTTCACCATGCAACGATTGTGAATATCCAACGCGAATCAGCAGACAAACGACTTGCCAACGAATTGCCGGACGCATTGGTGAAAATGTTCGCGCGACCAATTGCGCGTGGACACGCCCAGAATGAGGCACCGGTAGTATTTGAGAGCCAGCTGAGTCCAGTGGACTAACTCGATCTCGATGCCATGTTCAAAACTTGTATCGAATTTGTTCTTGGTCAGCAAGGGCGGTCCACTTCACCGCAGTCTGGTAATCCTGTGGAACTCCTAAGTCCTTTGCGATACATCACACCCAGATAGGTCTGAGCGAAATTAGTCTATACCTATTACCTTATGAGTCTGTAGAGATAGTTTCCACTGGGGGTTTCTCAAACAATAATCAACCGTCGTTCGAAGATTGTTTTGATAGTCATTTGAATCCATCGGTTGCAAAAAAAAATGGTCAAACTCTAATCGGCAAAAATCGTCGGGAGAAATGTTCCTTTGAGGAAAAACCAATTTAAGCTCATTCCCTTTTGTTGTCTCTAGATTCCCTATCGTTTTTGGTGAGACAGTTATCCAGTCTATTTCTGGAGGAAGAGGTAGCGTTCCATTAGTCTCTACCGCACACTCAAAACGCCTTTGCTTCAATTCACATAAAAGTTCTGAGTTGATCTGTAGGCTTGGCTCTCCTCCCGTGAAAACAACATAACGAGCGCCATCTTTTTTTGCCAACTCTAACCAGGTTTTTTCAATGACTTCAACCAAGGCGCCCGTCGTTCCAAATTTACCTCCTCCTTTACCGTTTACGCCAACAAAATCAGTATCACAAAAAGTGCAATCTGCTTCCATTCGGTCTTTTTCTACCCCATTCCACAAGTTACAACCTGTAAATCTACAGAACACCGCTCGACGGCCGACGCGAGCCCCTTCACCTTGTAAAGTAATAAAAATTTCCTTCACCGAATAAGTCATACCTTCGACGCCTCGTATTCCTCATAGCCTTTTTTTCTTATATAACATGCAGGACAATCAGAGCAACCGTAACCCCAATTATACAGATTATCTCTAATCCCTTTATAACAGGAATGAGTATATTTCTTTACAAGATCTACAAGTTCCCGGCCACCCCATTCTTCCACTGACCGCCAAGAGTCTGCCTTAGAGCAATTCATTAGAGGAGTGTGTATCTTGATTTGTTTATCCATACCTTTATTTAACGTTTTTTCAAGACTAGTGATCGTATCTTGTCTACAATCTGGATATCCAGAAAAATCGGTTTGACACATGCCACCTACTAAATCATTAATATTACTTTTATAAGCGAAGGCCGCGGCAGCCGTCATAAAAAATATATTTCTTCCTGGTACAAATGTACTAAGTAATCCGGTAGATTCTTCTTTTATCTCTTCTCCATGAGTCAAAGCATTTGAACTTAGCTCAGAAAAGAAATTAAGATCTAACACGTAATCTTCCAATAATCGTTGTCCAAATCGCGGGAACATGCACTTAAACCGCGACAGAAACTCTAGTCTACATTCCAATTCTACGATATGCCTTTGCCCATACGAAAACCCGATCGTCGCGACCTTATCAAAGTGCCTCAAAGACCACATGAGGCAAGTCGCAGAATCCTGTCCTCCTGAAAACAGTAATAGTGCCGGTTTGTTAACCATTAGTAGACTTCCAATCGAGACTAATCTTGCGTCCGATGAATTTCGTAGCAACCATGGTTTTATGCACCGACTCTATCTCCGAAAGACGTTTTAAAGCTGTTTGAGGCATGGTTATCACTTTGCGAGTTTTTAAAGACACGTGAACAAACATAAATTCTGCTCGTGCGGCAAGGTATTCCTTCTCAGCATGAAACAACTCTTGGAATACATGTACTCGACTCCTGTCATAAGTAACTAACCAGGTCGTAATGCGCAGAGTATCTGCTTCTAGGAGTTCCCGAAGAAAATCCTGACTTGAGCTCATGACAAAAATTGAGCCATTACCTTTAGCGGTGTAATCCCAACCAAGCCCCAATTCGTCGAACATGGCGCAACTTCCATCATCAAAAGCCGAAAGATAATGTCCAACATTCATATGACCATTAGCATCAATCCATTCCTTCTTTACACGCGAATAGCCAATATAGGGAATTAGTACTTCTTTCATATTTTTCTCAATTAGAAATCTCTCGACCCTCGTACTTAGCCAACCAAAAACCGAAGCAACCTGCTGCCGTCCAGGCCACCACGATAATCCATTCCTGGGGCCATAATAAGGCACTCGGACTACCTGGAAAATATAGCGTGCCTATAAATAATGTACTTGCAAGGGCTAGCAACCCGAGCACCTTTCCGAAAGGTGCTCGGTAGGGTCTTTGCCTGTCAGGCTCAGTGTAACGAAGCTTTATAAACACCAATACAACGAAGAAATAAGCCACTACGACCCCTAGACTACCTGCATCTAAAAACCAAATTAGGGTAGAACGGCCAAACCAGGGTGCTATACATGAGATAGCGCATAGGACCCACAAGACCCTGATCGGAGCAAAAGCCTTATTGCCATGCGACCCTCTTGCAAGCCACGCAGGTAGCTGTCCGTCCTTCGACATCTCGTAAATTAGGCGACTCGCGCCGACAAGAAATCCGTTCCAGGAAGTTAAGATCCCTGCTATCCCTCCAAAAATCACCAGATGTTTCGCCCATTCTTTTCCATTCCAACCCTGTTTTGCGGCCAAAGCTGTGGGAAATTTGACATAAGAAGCAGATTCGCCCAAGACCAAGCCGACACTTATAACTGCCAAAGCGTAGAAGATGGTCGCACAGATTACCGAGACTATTATCAATCGACCAATCTGCTGCGGCTTTAAGTCGATTTCTTGAGCGGTTTGAGCAATGATGTCGAAGCCCACAAACAACATGGGCAACATAATAAGAACGGAAAAAACACCTGGGCCAATCGAGTCGAGAAACCCGGGTACTTCCGCCCAGGTTTCTTGTTTCGCCGTGCCCACTACTAAAATAAACCCTGCCAACAAGATAAGCAAAGTAACGTTAGCCTGAAGGCGGGCGGAACTAGCAATTCCCCGTACGTTAATAAAAGTTATAATAACCGCGGTACTTATCCCTATTATTATTTGCCCTAAATAAACGTTATACCCTTCAAAATTCCAGAGGAAACCAACGTTTATCGCTGGGAAAAGATAGGCCAGCACGAAAGGAAATACGACTATTTCAAAGGCCACCACTCCCATATAACCAAGTAACAAAGACCAACCACAGATAAACGATACGGTGCTACCAAAAACCTTCATCGTATAAACATGTTCGCCGCCATTTGTCGGAAACATGGACGCCAACTCCGCGTAGACCGTAGCTATCAACGCCATCAGAGTACCACCTGCTATGATAGCGAGCGCGGCTCCTAAAATTCCCGCCCTTGCGATCCATTCCCCAGTCAATAAAATCCAACTCCAGCCGATCATCGATCCGAAGGCTAGCGTGAACACATGGCGTTGTTTTAACTTTCTAGAAATTTCGACCACTTACCGAAGCCTTGACTAATCTACCTGGGTGAAGTTGTGCTCGAGAGTGCCTGATCAATGTCCCAAAGTATATCATCAAGGGATTCGAGTCCAACCGATATACGCACCATCTCCGGCCGTACTCCCGAGGCAATCTGTTGCTCGTCGGACATCTGGCGATGAGTTGTAGAGGCAGGATGGATCACTAAAGTTTTAGCATCCCCAACATTGGCTAAATGACTAAGGAATCGAGCGCTTTCAATAAAAATCTCTCCACCTGATCGACCACCTTTTAGCCCAAAACTCAAAACGGCACTAGCACCTTTTGGTAGATACTTTTGAGATAAAGCATAATATTGATCTCCTTCCAGACCTGGATAGTTTACCCAATCGACTAGCGGATGATCTTGTAAAAATTTCGCTACTGCTAGTGCATTTTCACAATGTCTATCCATCCGTACCGGTAACGTCTCTATGCCCTGCAGCAGCAGAAAACCGTTGAAAGGACTCAGTGTGGGACCCAGGATTCTAATTTGTTCCATTCTCGCTTTCATAGTGAAAGCAAAATCTCCAAACGTCTCGTAGAACTTAACGTCATGATAGCCGGACGAAGGCTCCACCATGTCTGGGAAATTGCCATTATCCCAAGGGAATTTTCCCGACTCCACAATCACGCCTCCCATAGTCGTTCCATGTCCACCGAGAAACTTAGTTACAGAATGCACCACTATATCTGCACCCCACTTGAATGGCTGACACAAATAAGGTGTCGGAAACGTGTTATCCACGATCAAGGGTATACCGGCCGAACGAGCGACCTTGGAAATACGTTCCAAGTCAATCACATTGATTGCGGGATTGCCAATAGTCTCAACAAAAATAGCTTTGGTTTTCTTTTTGATAGCCGCCTCAAACGCCTCTACTTGATCAGGATCAACCAATGTGGCGTCTATACCAAATCTCCTTAAATTAAAATCTAGTAAGGAATGGGAACCTCCATACAAGGCCCGTGAAGCAACGATGTGATCACCCTGTTTACATAGAGTTAGAATTGCTATTGCGGAAGCAGCCATACCAGAGCTTACGGAAACCGCAGCCCGACCTTCCTCCAGGGCAGCCATCCTCTCCTCCAGGACTGCATTGGTTGGATTACTAAGTCGAGAATAAACGTTTCCGAACGTTTGAAGATTAAATAAACTCGCCGCGTGATCTACATCATCAAAAACGAAAGAGGAAGTCTGATATATAGGAACCGCTCGAGATGCAGTCGCCGCATCAGGAATGTGTCCCGAATGTAAGCACTTAGTTTCAAACCCAAACTCTTTCCGCGCAGATTCCTCGTCGGTCAATTGTATACCTGCCTCGATCGTCTTGACCTTATTACCTTCGTATTGACTCCCACGAAATTCAAACCACCGAAAAGTCTAGCGTGCTCAATTTTAATACACCGATCCATAACCACCGTTATGCCCTCATTTTGAGCTCTAACCTGCACATCCACATTGATGACCCCAATCTGCAGCCACAAACTCGAAATTCCTTTTTCGACCGTGTGTTGTAAAACCTCGTCTAATTCCTCAGGTTTACGAAAGCAATCAACCATATCGATCTGGAACGGAATATCTACGACCGAAGGATAGCTCTTTTGTCCAAGAATTTCTTCGTACCTCGGATTCACGGGCACGACTTGGTATCCGTGCTCAATAAGATATTTTCCGACGAAATTGCTAGGTCGATTCCAATGTTTAGATAAACCAACTACTGCAATTGTCTTTGTTTTCTGAAGCAAGCCTGTCAGTTTATCGTCATTCATTGCCACTTCCTTTTACGAAGATAACTTTCATTAATCTGTTCAACACTCGTTACACCCGTAAGCGACATTGCCCGCCTGAATTCATCGCGAAGTACTTCCAAAGATTTCTTCACGCCGCCTTCACCATTGACTGCTAACCCATAAAGATAAGCCCGGCCTATCGAACAGGCATCCGCACCGAGAGCTATTGACTTGAAGATATCTGTACCCCTACGTATTCCTCCGTCAACAATAATCTCTGCCTTATCGCCTATTGCCTTTTTAACTTCGGGCAACAAACTAAAAGGAGAGATCGTATGATCTAGCTGCCTACCTCCGTGGTTAGATAAAATTAATGAAGTCGCCCCGATATCTACGGCTTTTAACGCATCTGAAACAGAGGATATTCCCTTGACAGCAAAAGGGCCACCCCACTCCTCTACCATGTGAGCTGCATCATCCCAGGTAACCGAAGGATCAAATTGTTTATGTAGGTAGTCGACTAATGTAGTCAAGTCAGCCGAATCGACAGGGGCCTTATGAGAGACATTAGCCAACTGAAATTCCTTAGCCAAGAGATAATTAGAAGACCACAGAGGGCTTAATGCGAACCGAATCGCGCTGGATATCGTTATTTTTGGAGGAACCGTCATCCCCGTACGAATATCACGCTCTCTATTCCCTTGTGTCGGAACGTCTACAGTAAGAACCAACCCACAAAAATTGGACTCTCTACAACGATGCATGAACTCTGTTATCAAACCCCGATCTCTAAAAACATAGATTTGAAAACATTTAGGACCTCCGCCCACCTCAGCCACTTCTTCGATCGAATAGGTACTGAGAGTCGACAGAGAATATAAAATTCCGATTTTTTCGCAAGCCTTTGCTACCGCCAGTTCTCCTTCCTCGTGAAATAACCGTGACATCCCAGTCGACCCGCAAATCAACGGGAAATTCAAATCAACACCCATAATTTTGGTAGAGGTGTCCACGGAGCTGACGTCTACCAAAAACCTTGGGAGTAAGTCATATCGATTGAAATCAGACCGATTCTTAGCTTTACTAACCTCGTCGTCAGCCCCACCGTCTAGATAACCGAATATCGGAGCGGGCAGCAAATATTTGGAATATCGGCGCAAATCATCGATGTTTACCGATCGTTTAATTAGGAAATTTCCTAATAGTAGGATGACCTTTCTAACTATTTCTCGAAGATGATTTAATAAATTGGCAATAGCAGTGACTCCTTAAGCAAATGTTTCCAGGCTGATTTCGCTAATCAATTCCGAACCAACGATTACTTTTTCTTTAAGGCTTCTAGTTTCGGGCATCGTATGAAGAGCAAAATAGTTCGCGGACACTATCTTCGAGCTATAAAATATCTCCTCAGATGATTTACGATCGATTTGTCCGACAGCCAGTAATGCCGAATCAGCCAATACCCAACCACCACAGGTGATGCCTACTAGATGTAAGTAATGAGTAGCAGCAGAGTTACATAGATTCGCGTTTTTGGCTGAGCCTTGAATCCAAGCCAGGACGTCTTCTAAATCTTTAATCGAAGACTCCAAAGCCACAAGGATGTTCTTTAGCCTACCATCCTTTATTCTAGATGCAGTAACCTTCATATCACCTATCAATTCAGAAGCCGCTCTTCCGCCGTCTCGCAAGGTCTTCCTGCTTAGCAAATCTAAAGCCTGAATTCCATTTGTACCTTCGTATATAGGCAAGATACGTGCGTCCCTTATATATTGTGCGGCCCCTGTCTCTTCAACAAAGCCCATACCTCCATGAACCTGTACGCCAAGGGATGCTAGAACTTGCGCGTTTTCCGTACACCAACCTTTAACGACAGGCGTCAATAGATCTCCTCTTCGAGTCGCTCGACCACGCTCCTCTTCGTCAGACGATCGCTCGGCAACATCAAAAGCGTAAGCACAAATATAAGTGAGCCCTCTCATTGCTTCTACAGTAGATTTCATCGACATCAGCATTCTTTTGACATCAGGGTGCTCCAAGATAGTCGCCGAAGCGGATGATCCAGCTACTTTTCCCTGCACTCTATCTTTGGCATATTTCAAAGCGAGTTGATAAGCTGCCTCACTGACTGCCAACCCTTCTCGACCGACCGCATGACGAGCATTATTCATCATTGTAAACATGTGCATCAAACCACAATTCTCTTCACCAACCAAATACCCGATAGCACCCTTATCGTCTCCATAAGACATCACCGCGGTAGGGCTTGCGTGTATACCCAATTTTTCCTCCAGAGAGATACATCGAACCTCATTGAGAGCACCCAGGCTTCCGTCTTCATTAACGAGGTATTTGGGTACCACAAAAAGAGAAATACCTTGCGTCCCTTCCGGTGCCCCCGGTAAACGAGCTAAAACCAGATGAATAATATTTTCACAAAGATCATGGTCACCGTATGTAATATAAATTTTCGTACCTTTGATTCTGTAATGCTCACCTTCTGGTTCCGCTCTAGTTCGAACGGCACTTAGATCCGAGCCTGCCTGAGATTCTGTAAGATTCATCGTCCCAGCCCACTCTCCGCTAACAAGCTTGTGGAGGAAGGTTGTCTTTATCGCATCGCTCCCGTGATGTTCTATCGCCTCTATAGCGCCAGCTGTTAACAGGGGGCAAAGGGAAAAGGAAAGGTTTGAAGAATCCCACATTTCATTAACGGCGGACCCAATCACTTTCGGCAGACCCTGCCCACCGTATTCGGGCGAAACCGAAAGGCCTGGCCAACCGCCTTCTTTAAAGGACTCATATGCCTCTCTCCAACCATCCGGGGTGCGTACTACCCCTTCTATTAAACGACTTCCTTGAATATCGCCAGTACGATTTAGAGGCGCCAATTTGTCCCTGGCCAACTTTCCTGCTTCTTCTAGTACGGCACTACAAAGTTCCGAGGAAAGTTCTTCACAACCCCGTAGTTTTTGAATTTTTTCAAGGCCTACAAGTTCGCTTATCACGAACTCCATATCTCTCAAAGGCGCACCGTAATCCAGCATTTTCTGCCTCTCTAAAACTTTGTAGAAAACAAAGGTACTGACACAACAATAACATCCGTGCACGAATGTTATAAGTGGAACAAGTTTTTTTTTGACTAAGTCGCGAAGTTTGCGAACTTGACGGTCCCTAAATCTATTGGACCCTCCGCCATCAACTCTTCCTGTCGAGTTTGTATCCCGCAACTATTACGTCTGTACACAGAGAGAGCCCAAACCGGGAAATACCTCGAATATCCATGGTATCTCAAATAAAAAACCTTAGGAAAACCGGTACCGGTATATTCTTCTTCGTCCCATTCACCGTTTGAATTTTGTGTCCGAACCAGATAATCCGCTCCACGTCTAACAAAATCCGAACCACTTTCGTTCGCGGCCATCAAGCCCAGCATCGCCCACGCCGTCTGAGACGCAGTGCTAATCCCGCAACCTTTTAATGCTTTATCATCGTAAGTGTTGCAGGATTCTCCCCATCCTCCATCAGCATTTTGGTGCTCCTCAAGCCAATGTACAGCCTTTCGAACATAAGGCTTAGCCATATCTTCACCGATCGCGGCGAGAGCTGCCAACACACTCCACGTACCGTAAATATAATTAACTCCCCAGCGACCGTACCACGAACCATCCTTCTCCTGATCAGATCGAAGGAATTCTAACGCTCGCTCCACCGCAGGCGATTCTTTGTTGTATCCAAGCATCGCCAGCAACTCTATGCATCTCGCAGTCAGATCTGCTGTGCCTGGATCCACTAAAGCTCCATGATCAGCAAAAGGAATATTATTCAAATAAGAACAGTCATTTTCTACATCAAAAGCACCCCAAGATCCGTCTGGATTTTGCATGCCGAGTACCCAATTAAGTGCTTGATTAAGCCTTTTCTTTTTAGCACTTTTTTCATGCGCTCCGGCACGTAGCAGAGCCATCAGAACCATACCAGTATCATCTACGTCGGGATATTTATCGTTCTCGTATTGAAACGCCCAGCCGCCGGATTCTAATCCACTAGTGTTCTCACTCCAATCGCCGCTAACAAATATTTGATTATCAAATAGCCACTCAACAGCCTGTCGTACCGCTGGGTGATCCTTTGGAGCACCTCCTTCTGACAACGCGGAAAGGGATAGACAGGTATCCCAAATAGGCGATACACATGGTTGGCAGTACGTCTCATTTTCACTATCAAGAACCAAGTCTTCTATAGCAGTCATCTGACGCCGAAAATCCGGATCGTCCTCCTCGGCACCTAGAAGTTTCAGCGCCATTGCGGCGTTAGCTATAGCAGGATAGATAGCTCCAATGCCGCCCGTGCCTTTGGTATGTTCTCGCATCCACTTCTCCGCAAGGCTAACCGCCTTATTGCGAATAAAATTCGGCACAAGAGGGTCTATCGTTTTCAAAACCCTATCCAGCGCTATAAAGCAGTTTTTTAGAAAACAACCTTTCCCGAACGAATCTAAATTACGAAGCGACATCGGTTCCGAAAGAAACAGTTCTCGGACACCCTCTTGCTCGGACAAATCAATTCGAGGTTTCTTCGAAAAAATCACCAAGAGCGGCACTATCACGCAGCGCGACCAGTAAGAGACTTTATTCAGATTAAAAAACCACCAACTGGGCAAAAACATGATTTCCACCGGCATCGCGGGGACTGTTCGCCACGGAATTTGACCAAAAATTGCCAGGGTTATTCGGGTGAAAACATTCACCGCTTCGGCCCCACCGTTAGCTCTAACCCACTGCCGCGCCTTTTTCATGTGCAGCTCGTCTTTACCTTGCCCAATCATTTTCAAGCAAAAATAAGCCTTAACTGTAGCACTAATGTCTCCGGGCCCACCTTGATAGAGAGCCCAACTACCATTGCTTAGCTGGCGTCTCTTTAAATAATTCGCGATACGTTTTTCCCTTTCGACCTCGGAGGAACCAAAAAATCTTCGCAGCATCACATATTCGGAAGGAATCGTTACATCTGCCTCAAGATCAAATCTCCAGTGACCATCGGCGGATTGCCTATCCAATAAAGCCCTAGCTGCCAGATCGAGGGCTCGTTGATTAGGGTTCGTAAACGGCTGAATTTCGTTTAGCTCGACTTCCCCAAGTACGGTGCTGACCGTCTGTGCTTTTTCTGCTTCGGTATTTGCTTGTACGGCGGAAGGCCGGTGTTTTGTTCTATCTAACAATTTTTATTTCAAGGACCACTTACGTGAACGAATTTCAACAATTCAAATTTCTAGTCGTCTATTCGATGGTCCATCCTGTTTTTCTTGATTGAAACATTTTTCTAGTTAAATTCTTACCACAGTAGGCCAGTTGATTAGCTTAAGTCCCCTTACCACTTAGGTTTACCTCAGCTCCCCTACTACCAACACGTTTGTGACGACTTCGCATTCTAGTTCATTATAACTTAACATGCAAAATTTCTTTATACAAATCATAGAGATTGCACACAATAATAAACTACACCCCACTAGCTGCTAAATTTTATCGAGCACGCATCGGAACGACTCTTCTCACCGTTAAATGAATCACTATAAAACAACTTCCGATAGGTGGTTTTACCAGTTTTAAACTTTTAAACCACAAACCAAATTTAGTAGTCGTTGATATCTGGTGTAACCTCGGTTTTCCGGAAAATAAAGCGTAATAACACAGTACAAACCACAGACAACCCGGCATACCAATAAAGGACATCTTTCCAAGTATCAAAGACAAGAGCGTCGGTAAGCCAACTATTTTCCAAAAGTATCTCGTCTGGAATCAGGGAGTTACCGACCGCCACAACTGCGGCTGTTAAGAAAGCCCCTATTCCCAGTGGTAATAAAAAGTAGTTCATCCCGAGAAGCAAATCGCCCAAAATTAATATGATGCCTAATATCAGCCACGCCTCTGGATGGAAAGACCAGTGATTTAGTAAGAGAGAGAGTTCCAGCATAATCTATTTTTCCTCACGGGCTCTGCTCGAAAAAAAGTCTTTCACTAATTCCAATGATCCGAGCGCCTTTGTAACATCGGAAGGCACCACAAGAGTTTTGGCATTTTCGGAGCCGGCTAGGGATCCTAAGGCCTTTACTTGTTGCATCAAAACTTCGAAGTCTATCGCCGGCTGCCCGTTGTCCGCTATTGCACCGGCGATCACCCTTGTTTGTTGAGCCTGAGCTTCAGCCTTAGCTTTTATTGCGTAAGCCTCTGCATCCGCGGTAACCCGAATAGCTTCCGCTTCCTTTTCAGCTTCATACAAAGCTGCTTCTGCCCTTAATTCGATCGATTTTTTTTCTCCCTCCGCCTCTGCAACCGCTGCCCGCCTTTGCCTTTCAGCATTAAGCTGTTGTCGTTGCGCATCTTTAGTCTGTTCATCAATATCTATATTTAAAATTTCGGTTCTAGTGATCTCTATTCCCCAAACTTTCGCTGCTTCCCTGAGCTTGCTTTCGATTTCCTGATTCATAGCATCACGGCTTGATTGAAGGGCGTCCAAATCGAGTTTACCGGCAGCAGATCGTATTATCGAGGTAGCGGCCGTTTGGATAGCCAAGTCGTCATTTTCAATGCGGTAGACAGACTGGGCGGCATCGACGACTCGAAAAAAAACTGTGCTCTCCAACCAAACTTCTACATTGTCTCTGGTGATAACCGAAATTCGAAACTCCGGTAGCTGGCGTTCCAGGACACTTACGCGGTGAGCTACCAAATCCACAAAAGGAATGATTAAATTGAGCCCCGCTGCCAAAGTCTGGGTGTATTTGCCGAATCGTTCGACCACAAAGGCTTCCGACTGCGGGACAATCTTTACGCCGAAGTAGATGGTCAAAACAACCAAAATTAAAACTAAAAAAAGTAAGGTTATCTCCATCATTTCCTCTCCGAATTTGTCAGTCTGTTGCAACCCGGTTTCGCCTTTAGGCAGGGTTTCATAATCAATTATCTATAGCATACTTGGGTTACAGCTTTCAGGCCAATCAAAAAAAACCCGATAAGTTTTCTGACTTATTGATTGCTGTCCTAAATGTTGGTTAGGATATAGACACATATTCCCAGCTTATTTGTCTTTAATGGGGGCTATTATGCTAACAAGTTATAAAAATACCGCAGGTTTACTCACTTTATTAATGTTA
>CAZXQY010000007.1:0-49565 GCA_964642505.1 uncultured Gammaproteobacteria bacterium
CCAGAACAAAAAAATACTGGGACCTAAAAGACGTTGCTCAAGCCAAAATGAATTCAAGGAAAATCAATGCTGCTGACGCGATCTTAGAAATCGAAGACTTGATGAGCGATTCCGTAAACCGAAGGTTGGTATCAGACGTTCCGATCGGTTCACTGCTCTCTGGCGGCATAGATAGTTCATTGGTCACAGCACTAATGACCGAAAATTCTCGGGGAAAAATTAAAACCTTTTCTGTCGGATTTTCGAGTCAAGGCTTTAATGAAGCACCTTTCGCCAAGGAGATTTCCGACCATTTAGATACCGACCATACAGAAATTTACGCTAACCCGACGGACGCCCTGAATTTAGTTGAAAGTCTCCCTGAAATGTATGACGAACCTTTTTCTGATTCGTCTCAAATCCCGACGGCCCTAATTTGTGCGTTAACAAGGGAACACGTATCGGTAGTTTTATCGGGAGATGGCGGCGACGAGCTTTTCGGTGGTTATAACCGATATTTAGTGGGCAATAAGCTGGAAAAAAACATGAAACGATTTCCAAGAATTGGGAAGCAGCTTGTGGCCATACTCTTGAACAAATTACCAGAAAACTTACTGAACCGGCTGGGGCATTCTGCTCCCGGTAGATTTAAGATAAACCAGCTTGGGCACAAGGTAAAAAAGCTAGCAGCTGTTGCCGCTTCTAGCGATCCTGATGAAATGTATAGATCTATGCTTACCCACTGGGACACTCCATCTAATGTTGTAATAAACAGCAACGAATATAAAGGAGAGGTTTGGGATCCGGCTTTAAAAACTAGATTTCCTGATTTTCTGGACCGAATGCAAATTTTAGACTCCCTAACCTATCTCCCCGATGATATTCTGACAAAGGTAGACAGGGCTAGCATGGCGGTAGGCTTAGAGGCCAGAATACCGCTCCTAGATTATCGATTAGTTGAAGCTTCATGGGCGTTGCCTAGAGAAATGAAAATCCGAAACGGGGTTTCAAAATGGATAATGCGACAAATTTTGTACAGAAGGGTACCTCAACATCTCATAGACAGACCCAAGATGGGATTTGGTGTACCTTTGGCTGAATGGTTAAGAGGACCTCTAAGAGAATGGGCCGAAGCGTTGTTAGATGAAAACATGTTGCGGCAACAGGGGATATTTGATGTGTTTGAAGTACGCGGGCATTGGACGCGTCATCTTTCAGGTGAGAATTGGGCTTACCTTATTTGGGATGTGCTGATGTTTCAGTCCTGGATAACCCATCAAAATAATAAGTACAAATGGAAACCGGCTTAACCACTTAAACTTTGAAACCCTATTCCAAAAAAATGTTATTAGAATAAGAACTTTAATTCAATGCAGAAAAATGAAGAACTTCGTTTCTTGTTTGGAGAAAACTGGGATAAATTTATTAGGCACCATTTCAGTCAGGAACGACTGGAGATATCGAAAAATAGAATACTAGAATTCCTCGAACTAGATAATTTGAGGAACTATAATGTTTTAGATGTAGGTAGCGGAAGTGGTCTACATTCCCTGGCTATGTTGAAAGCTGGGGCAAATTCGGTAACCAGCTTCGACTACGACGAAAAATCTGTCGCAACCACTTCTTTTCTTGCGAAAGAACACGGCAACCAAGATTGGGAGGTCAAACAAGGCTCTGTACTAGATAAAAACTTTATGTCTACGCTACCTTCTTACGAACTTGTTTATTCGTGGGGAGTACTTCATCATACAGGAGATGTCTGGACCGCTTTAGATAACGTGATCAAAAAAGTAGGTCGCGGCGGGTTACTTTTTATTGCGCTTTATTCGAAAGACGCCCTGGTGGAAAAACCTGAATTTTGGCTGAATATCAAGAAAAAATATAACTCGGGCTCTGTTATCACCAGACGCTGCCTAGAATTTTGGTACGTCATCAAATTCGAGCTGGGCTACAATCCGCTGAAACTTTTAGATTTCTTACGGAACTGCTGGTCTTATAAGCATCAAAGGGGAATGAGTAAATTAATTGATATAAGAGACTGGCTAGGCGGATGGCCAATGGAGTTCGTGGGTGATATGCAAACTGTGGCATATCTAGAAAAGAGAGGGTTAGAACTTGTAAAAATAAAAACGGGAGAGGCCAATACTGAGTTTCTCTTCAGAAAAGTATGCCTAGACGCTGCAGAATAATTTTACGATTGATCTAAACTAGAACTAACCGTCAGATTCCTGTACATTTTATCGTACTGATCCAGACAAACTTCGAGGCTGAAAGATTCAGCAACTCTTTGCGCGGCGTTCTCACCGAGTCTCTTACGAAGTCCCCCGTCGAAAAGACGCAAAAGCGCTTGATTTAGAGCGCCAGCATCCCGACTGGCAACTATCAACCCATCAACTTCGTCCCTTATTGCTTCAGCATTTCCTCCGACATCTGTTGCTACTATCGCCAAACCAAAGGCCATATACTCCAAGATCGCGTTAGAAAAACCTTCTTGATGGGAACAATTCACAGCTACTGATGCTCTAGATAGATATTGCGCAGGATCAATGACAGAACCGGTAAACGTTACATTTTCAGCGATTCCTTTCGCTGCAGCTTCTTTAACGAGTATTTCCATATAGCCTGCACCTCCACCTACACATGTTACGTGCCAACTCAAATTTTTTGGCAGTCTAGCCAAAGCCTCCAGCAAATCCACATGTCCTTTGTAAGGAATTAAATTGGCAACACAGACTATTTCTAGTGGTTTTTCTGATATATTTTCCATCGGCGTCGACACATCACGAATCGATACACCGTTGTATATCAGCTTTAACTTTTCCTTCGGAATACCTTCCTCCACCAACTGCCCTATCACTGCCCGAGAATTTCCAGTGACAACATCCATTTTCTTGTGAAGAAAAAACTCTATATTTTTTGAATACTTTACGTGCTCTTGATAATGATTAAGACTGCGGCGACTCATAATACGTCTTATTTTCGGAATCAATAAACTTGCGACTCCTCCTGTTATATAAGCTTGCGGCAAATAGAAGTGGATAATATGTGGTCGAAATTTGAACACCGCGAAGTAAAATAAAACGATTTCTCTAACGTATCTTCCAAGCACCAAAAAAAGATTCTTCATCCGTATAAGCAAACTATCTTTTTCGGGCTTTTTATAGTTTTGTCGTATTCTCACATCCTTTCCAAACACTCTAACGCCACTTGCCAGGAATTTGGATTTAAGGGGTCCCAGCCGGGATAGCGCACATATTGAGATTCTATAGCTGCCGAGGTCTTGCAACCTAGGGAAAATCTTCGCAATATGTTTCTCCGTCCCACCCAATTCTAAAGTTCCGATAACCACCAAGATTCGCTTTTCGTGCTGAACATTTGGATGGATTGGGCTTAGCTGGGAACGATTTTTCAAGTTTCTCTACTCATTGGAATCTTTTCAAGGCTATAAACTTAAGGCAGATCTGAAAATCTGGATGTATCATATAGCAAAATTTCACTAAAGTTTATTGTTTGAGATTGACTAGAGAGTAAATATATTGAATCCAAAAAACCTACTAGCAAGAGTACGCCCGGTAATTCTCTGCGGCGGCAAAGGAGAAAGATTATGGCCCTTATCTAGGGCAAATAACCCTAAACAATTTATAACGATCAATGGCGAACACTCGCTTTTCCAAAATACCGTAAAGAGAACCGTGAACATTTTTGGGGCAGACGACCTCTTAATCGTAACACATGAATCATATGTTGGTTTAGTTATCGATCAAATAGAATCCTTGAAAACACCTGTGAATTTTCAGATTATCTCGGAGCCAATGAGTAAAAATACAGCCCCGGCTATCTCGATAGCTACCCAGTTTGTCGATAATATAAATAAAGGCTCGTTGATAGCAGTATTTCCGTCTGACCATTACATCAATGGCGTTGATGAGCTTCAAACAACACTGGAAAAAGCAATTCCCCAAGCTGAAGCTGGAAGGATTGTGACCATCGGCATAAAACCGAGTAGACCCGAAAGTGGTTTTGGTTACATTAAATTAGGAGAGATGCGGGAGGCAGGCTATGACGTTGCAGCATTTATTGAAAAACCCTCCCAATCGAAGGCATTGCAGTTCCTGGATACCGGGGAATTCCTTTGGAATAGTGGCATGTTTATTTTCACCACCACTAAATTGATAGAATCAATGGATGAGTTTTGCAAGGTTATTAGCCAAACGACTCAAACAATTTCCCAGAAGTTTGGGCCAAATGAAAGAATTTTAAGAATATCCGCTGCTGACTACAGCCGATGTCCGGAAACGTCACTCGATTGCGCCGTTATGGAGAAGCTCGCTGATAGTCACGTTGTAACTTTTGAGGGGGAGTGGAACGACGTCGGATCGTGGGCTGCTGTAGCCGAATTGGGCGATAAAGACAATCGAGGTAATTCAAAAAAAGGCGATGTGACAATTCTAGACTCTGATAATTGTAATATCTTTGCTAAATCCAGACTGGTAGCCATCATGGGGATGAAAGATGTATCAATTGTTGAGACCGACGACTCTGTGCTCGTGATGCCCACTTCGGAGAGCCAAAATATTAGACAAATCACAGAAACCTTGAATAAAAACAATCACCCTGTTATGCAGGAAACCAGAAAAACCACGCGCCCCTGGGGTTATTTCGAATCCTTACTCCAAGAGGATTTTTACCAAGTGAAAAAAATAGTTGTGAATAGTGGCGAATCTCTCTCCTTACAAAAACATAAATTTCGCTGCGAGCATTGGATCGTGGTGTCAGGAGAAGCCGAGGTTAGAATAGGTAATACTTGCTCTAAACTCGTTGTCGGCGACTCAGTGGATATTCCAAAGGGCGAGATACATAGATTGAAAAACGAAGCGAAATCACAGTTGGTTATAATTGAAATTCAGTTGGGTTCTTACTTAGGAGAGGACGATATTATTCGTCTGGATGATATTTACGGTCGGACAAGCTAATCAGAAAATTAATTCTTTAATCTTGAAAAGGTTTGATATTTAAGTCCTTTAAAGTTTCAGTTTCAACTTCACTGGGGGCGGAAGTTAACGGACAGATCGCTGCCTGAGTTTTCGGGAAGGCAATAACATCTCTTATAGATTCCTCGCGGGCCATCAACATCACCAATCTATCTAAGCCAAAGGCGATTCCTCCATGAGGGGGGCAACCGTATTTTAAAGCTTCCAAGAGAAACCCAAATTTTTCATTAGCCACCTTACTGTCAATATTCAATACGTCAAAAATAGCAGACTGAACTTCAGGATCTTCGATTCTGATCGAACCACCACCAATTTCGTATCCATTCAAGACCAAATCATAAGCTCGTGATAGAGATTCTCCAGGATTAGATAAGACACAATCTATCTTTTGTTGAGAGGCTGTAAACGGATGATGTAAAGGGCTCCAATCCCCGGATTCGTTTTTTTCAAACATTGGGAATTCAACTATCCAGCAAGGCGCCCATTCCTGATTAATTAATTTCAAATCCAAAGCTATTTTATCCCGTAGCACAGATAAAGAAGTATTAACAATTTTCCCAGGCCCGGCGCCAAAAAATATTAGATCACCAGTCTGGGATCCAGTTAATTTGATAATTTGATTTACTAAGTCCGATTCAAGGAATTTCAATATAGGGGACTGCAATCCGTCAGGGCCCGATCCAACATCATTGATTTTTATATATGCCAAACCTCTTGCACCATGCTCACCCACAAGATGCGTATAATCATCTAATTGTTTACGTGTCAGTCGACTACCTTTTGGGATAGTTAGAGCGACTACTCGCCCATCTTCGTCAGATGCAGGTTCCGAAAATACTTGAAACTTACTGTCTCGAACTAAGTGTCCTATTTCTATAAACTCTAGAGGATTTCGAAGATCTGGGCGATCCGTACCAAATCTCGCTAGCGATTCCGCATGACTCAGTCTAGGAAAAGGTTCTGGAAGTTGAATTCTCCGAACCTCCCTAAAAACCTTTATAATCATTTTCTCCATTAGCTCTATAATCGACGATTCGTCAACAAAAGACATTTCGATATCTAGCTGGGTGAATTCTGGTTGCCTGTCTGATCGCAAATCCTCATCCCTAAAACAACGAACAATTTGGTAGTAACGTTCTAAACCGGACATCATGAGCAGTTGCTTGAAAAGCTGGGGCGACTGAGGCAACGCAAAAAATCTACCCGGTTGAGTTCTACTAGGAACCAAGTAATCTCTAGCACCTTCCGGGGTCGCCTTTGTAAGCATAGGCGTTTCGACCTCCATGAAATCTTCTTCATGCAAAAATCGCCTGAATGCCAAAGCGACATCAGACCTAAGCTCCAGGTTGCTCTTCATTCTTTCCCCTCTCAGATCGATGTAACGATATCTCAATCTCGTATCTGATTGTGTATTAGCATCGTCAACGGAGAAGGGGGGAGGCATGGCTTTGTTCAAAATGCTAAACTTATTAACCAACACCTCTATCGATCCACTTGATAAGCCAGGATTCTCTGACCCATCAGGTCTCATACGAACAGTACCGGTTACCTGCAAAACATACTCGCTTCTCGTCTTCTCGGCTTCAACAAAGCTGTCTGGGGTATCCGGGTCTACAACTATTTGAGCCTTTCCCTTTCGATCTCGCAGATCAATAAAGATAACACCTCCATGATCGCGTCGGTTATTCACCCAACCGCATAGAGTAACGGTTTGTCCAACATGCGAAATATTCAAGTCACCACAAAATTGTGTTCTCATTCTTTAATTCTCTCAAAAAAACCTTTTTCTCAACTGCTTTTTAATCCGCAATTCATCTT
Organism: uncultured Gammaproteobacteria bacterium; assembly: GCA_964642505.1. Classification (GTDB taxonomy): domain Bacteria; phylum Pseudomonadota; class Gammaproteobacteria; genus TMED69. Next base: position 6,789 of record CAZXQY010000007.1, read on the forward strand.
GATCTGCTATCCCGCTGAGTCCGTATTTGTTTTCGTCTCAGTAGCGGGATTTTTCTTTTTTTCTTCGGAAGTTTTAGTAGCTTTATCGTCACCTTCCGATTTATTCTTTGTAGAATCTTTCTGCTTATTTTTAAAATCAGTTTCGTACCAACCGGTTCCTTTCAACTGAAAACCCACCTTAGAGATCAACTTTTTAACTCCGGGGTTTCCACATTCTGGACACTTTGAAGGAGGAGAGTCAGACATTCGTTGCATTAACTCGAAACAGTATTCACACTTAGTACATTGATATTCGTATATAGGCATCTCAAACCTCAGCATTCCTTAAGAAGAAGCTCTTTAGCTAGTAGCGAACTTGTTCAATCTGTAACAAAAAAACATTATACTATATATGTTAGGTTTCGGTATCTAATGCGTTTAGCAAATTTAATAGATTCGGATGATGTCCTTCGATAAGCTTGATTTAAGGATGTGCCAATAAATTAATCAAGCCATCTAGAGGACTAACCGATTAATTTAACTTAGAAGGGCCGTTAGCTCAGCTGGTAGAGCACCGGGCTTTTAACCCGTTGGTCGTAGGTTCGAACCCTACACGGCCCACCAAGTTTTTCCTAACGGCAAGTAACTATCCTCTTTTTACGACGCTCGGCGCTGAGTTGTTTCCAAGCGACTACAGGATTAAACTACAGAGCTTATGCCATTCAAAAACAAAATTTGTGCAAACAATTTATGGAACGTCTGAATATGCCTTCTTGTATAGCTAACAAAATTACGGGACGAAAGATACGGTTTGCGATAGTAGGCTGCGGGAGAATATCGGCCCGTCATTTCGAAGCAATAAGGGTTCACTCTAACGACGCTGAGGTAGTTTCAGTATGTGATGTGGACTCGGTGAGATGCTCAACGAGTGCAAAAGCGCTAGGAGTAAAAGGATTCGAAGATCTCGGTGAGATGTTAAACAATGTCGAATGTGATTGTGTTGTGTTATGCACACCTAGTGGGCTACATTCCGGCCAAGCTATCCAAGTAGCTCAGAGTGGTTCGCACATAATAACTGAAAAACCGATGGCCACAAAACTCGCTGACGGAAGGAGGATGGTAGAAGCAGCAGACAAAGCTGGTATAAGACTATTCGTCGTTAAGCAAAATAGGCTGAATCCTACCTTAAAAATCCTTAAAGAGGCTTTAATGACTGGAAGATTCGGCAGAATCTACATGGCCAACCTTAACGTTTTTTGGACCAGACCGCAGGATTACTATGATTCAGCAGACTGGAGAGGCACGTGGGAGTTTGACGGGGGAGCTCTTATGAACCAAGCAAGTCACTATATTGATTTATTGGATTGGCTAATAGGTCCGATAGAAAGCGTACATTCTTATACCGCAACCCTAGCAAGAAATATTGAAGTAGAAGATACCGCCGTAGCAAATGTGAAATGGCGAAGTGGGGCTTTGGGATCAATCAACGTGACCATGCTCACTTATCCCAAAAACTATGAAGGATCGGTAACGATTTTAGGAGAAAAAGGCACGGTAGAAATAGGCGGCTTGGCTTTAAACGAAGTCAAGCACTGGGAATTTGAGACGTCACTCGATATAGATAATACCGTTTGGGACGCCAGCTACAAAACTGACTCTGTCTACGGTATCGGTCATCCACTCTACTATAAAAATGTTATTGACGTATTGAGAGGAGCCGACCTTCCAACTACTGATGGTAGAGAAGGATTGCGCTCTCTTGAAACACTTATCGCTATCTACAGCTCGGCGAAAAACGGTCGCAGGGTATCTCTGCCCCTTGATTATTAAAAAGATGAGTCGAGAAAACCTCACCATTCACAAATCAGCAATCGTTGAGGAAGGCGCGTCTATAGGTAGAGACACCAAAGTTTGGCATTGGACACATGTTTCGCCGGGCGCAAGAATCGGAGAAAAATGCTCGCTAGGCCAAAACGTGTTTGTTGGAAATAAAGTAATAATCGGTAATAACGTAAAAATTCAGAATAATGTCTCGGTCTATGACAATGTCGAAATAGAGGATGATGTATTCTGTGGTCCAAGCATGGTATTCACCAATGTTTACAATCCGCGCTCACAAATCTCTAGAAAAGACGAGTATCGAGATACACTTATAAGAAAAGGAGCCACACTGGGAGCAAATTGTACGATAATTTGTGGCGTTACTGTTGGAACTTTTGCCTTCGTAGGAGCTGGAGCAGTCATAAACAAAGATGTGCCGGATTTTGCACTCATCATTGGAGTCCCTGGGAAACAAATTGGATGGATGAGTAGATACGGTGAGCAATTAGATTTACCCCTCGAAGGAGATGCTAAAACAAAATGCAAAAATACCAATGAGATCTATCAATTAGAAAATGGCTCTTTGAAAATACACTCTGGGCCTTGATCATGGAATTCGTTGATCTGAAAAAACAATATCAGCTGCTTAAGAATGAAATTGATCGCCAGATCAAAAAAGTTCTAGAACATGGTCAATATATAAATGGCCCGGAAATCGAGATTCTGGAGGAGACGCTTTCCAATTATCTGGGAAGCAAAGGGTGTGTTGCTACATCGTCTGGAACGGATGCACTATTGATAGCTTTAATGACGCTAGGCATAAAACCGGGAGACGAAGTAATTACTACCCCGTTTAGCTTTATCTCTACCGCTGAAACCATCCTCCTTCTCGGTGCTACGCCTGTCTTTGTCGATATAAATCCAAAAACATACAACTTAGACCCGAAGCTTATCGACGATTCGATTACTGCCAAAACCAAAGCGATAATGCCAGTTAGCTTATACGGACAAATGGCGGACTTGGAATCCATTAACACTGTAGCGAAACAACATGGGCTCGCCGTAATAGAGGATGGCGCTCAAAGCTTTGGTGCCACCTCTCGTGGGAAAAGATCTTGTTCGGTTTCAACTATTGGCTGCACCAGTTTTTTCCCATCCAAGCCGTTAGGTTGTTATGGTGACGGAGGTGCATGCTTTTCAAATGACGTCAAATTAATAGAAAAGATGAGGGAAATTAGAAATCACGGTCAAAAATCGCGCTACCATCACGCGGAAATTGGAATCAATGGCCGATTAGATACCTTGCAGGCAGCGATCCTTCTCGCTAAATTTGCGGAGTTTCAGGGAGAAATAAGAAAAAGGTCTGCCATTGGGGAAAGCTACACAAGGGAGATAATCAAAATAAACAAAGGCGTTTTTACCCCCGAAATTTTGGCAGAAAATACGAGCGTTTTCGCCCAATACACCATAGAGTTAGATAATCGAGATGGAGTTGCTGAAGAACTTCGTAGGAAGGGTATTCCTACAACCTGCCACTATCCAACCCCACTACACATGCAACCGGCAATTCAAAATCATATTAAAACGGCTAAACGATTTCCAGTAGCGGAGTCCGCTTCAAAAAGGGTTCTAAGCCTCCCGATGCATCCTTATTTAGACCAGTCTGATATCGAGGAAGTAGTTTCCAAACTTAGCTCTACTTTAAAAAATATAGTGTAAAGAAACGAAGCTATGAGCAACGACCATACTAAGCAACTTAATCAAAGGTACTAACGAGAATGGAGATAAAAGAAAAAAAATTCTTAGTGATTGGCGGTGCCGGATTAATAGGTTCGCACACCGTTGATAAGCTTCTATTAGAGAATCCTAAAGAAATAATAATATTCGATAATTTTGTTAGAGGACTCCGATCTAATTTAATACAATCACTCAAAGATCCGAGAGTCACTATTTACGATATAGGCGGTGATATTTGTCAAACTGATATTTTAAACAGCGCGGTAGAAAAAGTGGACGGAGTCTTTCATTTAGCAGCATTGTGGTTATTGCAATGCCACGAATATCCTTCGAGCGCCTTTGAAGTGAACATTAAAGGGACATTTAACGTCCTTGATGCTTGTACCAAAAACCAAATTGAACGCCTTGTCTACTCGTCATCAGCGTCGGTCTATGGAGACGCCCTCGAAGAACCCATGGGAGAAGATCATCCCTTCAACAATAAAAACTTTTATGGAGCCACGAAAATATGTGGAGAGTCTATGGCTAGAGCTTTTCACCATCGATATGGGCTTAACTACGTAGGATTGAGATACATGAATGTATATGGCCCGAGACAAGACTATCAGGGTGCCTACATAGCTGTGATTATGAAAATGCTTGATGCGATTGATCGTGGAGAAGGGCCTACCATTTTAGGTGATGGGAGTGAGGCGTTTGATTTTGTTTCCGTCGAGGATTGTGCTAGAGCTAATGTACGCGCCATGAAAGCCACTACTACGGACGAATTCTACAACGTCGGCACGGGAAGCCGAACAACTTTAAAGGAACTTGCCGAAATGTTATTGGAGCTTACAGAGTCTACTCAACCTATTTCTTACAAGGAAAGAAGTGAAGCAACTCTCGTTAGAAACCGTATCGGATCTCCTGAAAAAGCGGCAAGAGAGATCAATTTTGTTGCAGAGGAAAATCTTCGCGTTGGACTAGAAAAACTTATCAGATGGCGAAATTCAGATAAAGAAGCGGTTGAAAGTCGACGAAAAAGAGCTGGACAAAAATAGTGTGTGGAATTACCGGAATCCTCAACTTAGGCGGAAAACCCGTTAGCAGAAGTCAGCTCGAGAAAATGACGAGGAGCCTTGCGCATCGAGGTCCCGATGGCGAGGGCTTGCATATCGACAGTGCCGTCGGTTTAGGGCATAGGAGGCTAAAAATTATAGATTTGTCTGATTCGGCAAAACAACCCATGCAGACCGAAGACGGCAGATTTACAATGGTCTATAACGGAGAAATATACAATTTCCTAGAAATTCGGCGAGAACTAAAAAAAGCCGGCCACAGCTTTCAAAGCAGATCGGATTCGGAGGTCTTCCTCAAAGCATTTGCTTACTGGGGTCCCAATTGCTTTGAGAAATTTAACGGTATGTTCGCCGTGGCGATACACGATCGGATTTTGCGAAAAATATTTCTTGCCCGTGATAGATATGGCATAAAACCACTCTACTACTTTCGAAATCACGACAAATTTATGTTTGCTTCGGAAGTGAAAGGACTCTTGGCAAGTGGCGACGTAAAACCCAAGATGAATTTGTTCGGCCTTGTGGAATACATGAATTTCCAAAACTTTCTGAGTGAAAACACGCTTTTCGAAAATATAAAGCTTTTTCCTCCGGGTTGCTGGTTAGAAATCCCGACAAATGCGGGCCCAAAACAACTTGTTTTTCAGAGATACTGGGATTTCCAGTTTGAAGAACCCTCAGAGAAAGTCAATGAAGCAGAGATTCTGGAAGAGCTAGACCGACTTTTTCAACAAGCCGTATCAAGACAATTAGTAAGTGATGTTGAAATAGGATCATATTTGAGTGGTGGAATCGATTCCGGATCCATAACTGCCCTTGCGGCAATGGAAAACCCCTATATAAAAACGTTCACGTGTGGGTTTGATCTCACATCCGCTTCGGGGGTTGAATTAAATTTTGATGAGCGAGTTGCTGCAGAACATATGTCTTATAAGTTTAAAACAGAGCACTACGAAATGGTTTTAAAAGCTGGGGACATGGAGAGAATTCTTCCGAAATATTCATGGCACCTCGAAGAACCCCGCGTGGGGCAGAGCTACCCCAACTACTATGCGGCTAAATTAGCAAGTAAATTTGTTAAGGTGGTTCTTTCTGGCACCGGAGGAGATGAAGCCTTCGGCGGCTACCCATGGCGTTATTATAGAGCCGTAATAAACAACAATTTCGACCATTACATCGAAAAGTATTTTAAGTACTGGCAAAGACTTTTACCAGAAGATTCATTGAAAACTATATTTCGCCCTATTTGGGCTGATGTAGCAGACCTTGATACGAGAGAGATTTTTCGTTCTGTTTTTGCAACTCATAACGAACATTTAACAAGACCTGAAGATTACGTAAATCATTCTCTATATTTTGAAGCCAAAACATTTTTACACGGGTTGCTGATCGTTGAAGACAAATTGTCAATGGCACATAGCCTAGAAACTCGCGTGCCTTTTTTGGATAACGACCTAATAGACTTAGCAACCAGAATTCCGGCACGTCTCAAGTTAGGCAATCTTTCGGAAGTCGTATCTTTAAACGAAAATGAGCCGGGCAGCAAAACGGCCAGGTATTTTCAGAAAACTCAAGACGGAAAATTAATTTTAAGACGTTTAATGTCGAGGTATGTCCCGGAGATCGTAGTAAACAGGGAAAAACAAGGGTTTTCCGCTCCCGATTCCAGTTGGTTTAAGGGTGATAGTATAGAATACGTTAAAAATCTACTTCTTAATCCCGAAGCCGCCATTTACGAATTTCTCGATAGAGAAGAATGCTATCGATTAATTAATCAGCATCTAACAGGGCAAGCAAATCGGCGGCTTCTAATTTGGTCGTTACTAAACCTGGAGCATTGGAACAAGACCTTCGCCTAGGAAAACCTCATCTAAGACCGACTACCTATATTAATGGTATCCTCGATTCCTTTAGAAAAAGGCCTAAATCGCGTACCAAATTTAGAAGAAAACAAGCTGCTATCAGCGACCAAATCAGTAGCTCTACAAGTGGTTGAGACTTCAAAAAATGGATCCCGTTTAATAATATTCCCTATAGCGAGTGCTATCTCTTTAATACTGACCACCTCGGAAGAAGCAATATTTAAAGTAACTGAAGCATCAAACACACAAAGCTCCATAAGAGCGGAAACTATATCGTCGAGATATGAAAGGCATATTCGAAGGCCTTTGGGATCTTTTTCGCCTTTCTCCTTAGCTTGAAGAACAACCGGTGATCCTTCCGAAATTGTTTGAATTAAGTTCGGTACTAGTCGACCCGTTTGGTTAGGGCCGTAGACGCCAAAAAGCCTGGCAATGATTACGCGCATTTCAGCGCTACCTAAAAGACGCAAAGATTGCTCTGCGTGGATTTTGCTCAAAGCGTACCAGTTAACGAAATTAAGTCTACTAGCTTCATTTGAGGCCTCGAAGGAAGGTTCATAAACATTGCCAGTGGACAAATATAGAAAACGAGACGCACCGGCCTTTCTAGACAGATTTGCCAACTTAATAGCGGAGTACGTATTCACCATCATTAAATGATCAATATGTTCAGGCACCTCCCGAAAATATGGGGACTGAGCCATATAAATAACCGTGGATACTCCGGTGGGGATATTGAAGCCATCAGGAATTTCTCCGCTTCTTGGATCTAGGCCGCTTCCATCTGAGGAGCTAATCCGAACCACATCCCATCCCATATCCTGAGCTTTTATCGACAGGCTCGAACCGATAAATCCACGAGCCCCTACAATCATCATTCTTCCCATTTACACCGCCATCTTATAACCTATGATTTCGAGTTACGTAGCCAAAATGCACTCAGTTTTTCCACCTGGGTGTTTATTATTTGCGACTTTGTATGGTGTTGCCGAATCCAATCTTTGGATTCTTTCTCGAGCGACCTTAAGCGCGATCTATCTTTTATTAAAGGCGCCAACCCCTCTACTATTCCATCCACACTGTGCTCATTCAAAATTGGGGGCATCTCAGAGTACTGTTTGAGAGTATCCTCTATCGATAGATATGTTAATACGACGGCCCCCGCAGACATTCCCTTATACATCACCCCTCCGAAGGCACCCAGTTTAAACTGGTCAACTAAGACATCTGTTGCTTTACACATTCTTTGAAATGGAATATTCGGAAGAGGTTCTATCCACTGTGTAAAAGAGGAACAATCCGCCTTATCCAGAAATTCTTTACTCTGAGCAACGTTAGCTCCCCACCCGCAACACACTAGTCCAACCTCATGACCTAACCCTCGTAATTCGGCGAATGCTTGCAGAAATATATTGTTACCCTTATCGGCATAACCGGTGCCTTCCACCCAATCGTGGCGAGTGGGGTGAAAAAACAAGAATTGAGATTTTAACTTTTGAAGTAGCTCGGTCCTAAGTTCAGAAACTCCTTCAATAACATCTCCACTATTCTCATCGAATGGATGATTTACAAAGGAGACCTTTCCGGGAGCTAGGAATTTTGCTTTTTCAACACAATCTAGATTAGTAACAAATACGTGTTCGGCCCGCCGATAAGCAAGAGCAGTCAGACGTCCTGTTAGATTGTTTTCAAATGGAATATCCCTCAAAGTACCATGTTCAAAAGCAAAATAGGGGAGATCAGAAAACATAGGCAAGATCGGATCCGTCGAAAAGGCTATAACGAAATCGAATTTTTCTAGTACTGTCTTCCATTCAGGTATTACAAAGCGGTAGGAACTGCAGTCATCTGTGGTCAGTTTATCTTCTCTTTCAGGAAATTGCTCTGAAAAATCCGTTACCATAAGCGCCACTTGGTTTTCAAAAAAAGTGTCTTGCTTTTTTGTCGACAGCAAGGAAGTTTCAAATATCGACAGCAAGGAAGTTACAAAAACCTGATCAATTTTAAAATCCAAAAATCGATAAACGTTTGGTGGCAAATTGTACATAATCTTCTGTAAAGTATTCCCGGGTTCCAACTGAGCACGTATATTGAAAATCCGGCTCCATAAAGAAATCCAAATGGACTTCAGCAATCTTAACACTCGAAATAACCCTAATTTCAATCTAACGATCCCACTTTTCCTAACGATCCAATCGATAGTCCGGATACTAAAATTAATGGTCTTCAAGAACAATCTCTTAATAATGTAATTGATTAAGGCCTTGATTCGAGTTGCTCTTTCAAAGATCCAATCCGACGAATTGGGAACCCTCAGCTTGCACTGGATCAAGAGTTTCCGCCATAGCTTTTCTTTTTCTCCTGAAGAACCATCAGCACCACGAACCAAACAATACGCAAGACACGAAGCTAGCTCACCTTGAATAAACCACTCAGGGCGCTCGAAACCTTTTAAAGGCACTTCAGTCCAATCAGGTCTATAATGATCAATATGGTTCGGGTTGAAATTTCCATCTTCCCATTCAGGGCAACCCATTATGTGATAATAGCCATAACAAATGACTACGCATTCAAAACCACATTCGTTCAGCAACTTCGCATTACAATAAGCATTATTAGCGATATTCCCTATCATTAAAATCCTAGGCTTTCTCTTATTTTGATTTTGGAAGTCACGAACCCATTTTTCGTTTTCCGAACTTAAAAACACTCCTCTAAATACCTCCAGGAAACGATCACCGTTAAAAACCTCAGTCAAACATTCACTTTCGTATTGACAGAACTTCGAGGATAGAACGCATTCCGTAATATCTGCCAGGGTAGGCAGATTTCACCTTCGGGCGTCGATTATCACTCAAATCTAGGCCTCCCTCTACCGCTAAATCAATGATTTCAAAGTCATATCGCGACAACAGGCGCCTAAGATAGTTCTCTGTGACCAACATATTTTGGTCGCCGCCGGCCATATAACGAAATACCATTTCGAGGGCTGTTCGAACTAGTCGTAAATTTTTCACTAAAATACCTCTGTTTATTATCAGATTGGCATACCAGCCCCAAGAATTAGCATTTAAATACAACCTGCCTCCGGGTTTCAATACGCGCCTAAATTCACTCAAAGTTTTCGGCATATTCGTGAACATAAAAACCCCATAACAAAAAACGCCATCGAACTGCCCAGAATCGAAAGGCAGGTTCTCTGCGCTACCTCTTACTAGGTTTACTTCTACCCCTTTAGTCAAACCATAGAGCTGCTTTGCCACTTCTAACCGACCTTCATTCAAATCCAAACCGAAACATGAACCATTATTTTTTGCAAGCATCGAAGTCCATTGGCCCAAACCGCAGCCAACGTCTAGAACTCGATCCAATTTTCTGAACCCTACTTGGTCTACTCTCCGAAGGTAATATTCCCTAGTCCGCATTCCCGAAAGTTCTAATCCTATAAACCCTTTCTCGTATTCACTTTGGCGGTCCCATAGAGCCCTTTCTAGAAACCATCCCGCTTCGAGAATTTTGGTATAGTCCGAGTCTTCTAAAGTCATATCAGTTACCCTATATGAGATAGCTCTTTATCAATATTGATTTCCTCACCAGGCCAAACCACTATATCTCTATCAGCTAAGGCTCGATGATCGAATGCCTCAACATTTATGAATATAGCGTCAGCTTTTGTTGTTTTCAGATCCAAAAAGATCGGCTCAGAAAAACGACCAGTTTGCACAGTCTCTTCATAGACGTCTTGACTGATTGTGCCAGTGTAGGCGCCGCTCGGAATATCTTGGTAACTCCAACCTCTTGACCGAGTCCCTACACTTAGTCTTAAAGCACGAGTAGCTGGATGGATGTCTCGAAATGTTATATCAACCCCTTTCCCCGGCCGAAAGTCCAATTTTAAGTCGGGAGGCCTAGGAGGCGGGGTTAAGTCTTGACCAAAATATAATCCCGATAAATAAGGGCGATCCCATGCTAGCCCTGTGTCGACATAGCCGCGGATCAAATCGCCAAATTTGTTTAACCCCCAACGGCTCGGCGATAATTGAAGGCCTACGCTATGCACCCGATCTAAAAGATCAGGATCTCTGAAAGCATCATCTAAACTGGCCCAATTACCCGCTTTATCTTTAGGATATAAACCAGACTTCAAGACATCACAGTCAACGACACGCCATTTATCTTCGACTTTGACCTCCAAGCACAAATGCGAAGCCAATTGCCTAACTCGGCTTTCAAAGCCCATTTTCTGATATACCCAATCCGCTACTCTACTTATGACGCCGCACCGCCCGATACCACCGAACAATAAGGCCATAGCTTTACCATTATAACCCGAGTCCGAAATATCTGTCTGCATGAAAGGATGATGAAAAAAAGAGTTTTGGATGAATTTATAGACTGTTTCAAAACGCTCGATTTCATTTGAACAATTTCCCAACAAAGAATATTCCAGCTTTTTATACAATCCTTCTTCTCCGCCTGCTCGTTGAGACGCCACAACAATCGCTGCCGTAATCAAACTACTATTAGAGCAGTCTGAAGAAACGTTCACACTTAGCGTAGGCGAATAATAAATTTCGTAATAGACCTCCAGCAGAGCGGACAACCTCTCGTTAGGATCGCTTTCTATGAAAGGATACTGCTGGTTCACGGCCACCAATTTCTCGACGATTTCTTCCGTAGTTAGCGTTGGAGCACCCAATAGATCTACATAGTTCTTATCCTTCACTTTCCAAATCATTTTTTCTGAAATATAACGATTATCAGAAAGGGCCGTACGCTGCGGTAAACTTCTTGCTGCCATTAAAAAGCCCACATCGCTCGAACCCAACTCAAGCGAATTATTTGCTCGCAGAATTTTGTCGATATTAGAATCCGTGACACACCAAACAAAATCAGTTGGATTTGGTGATGCTGCTGTTTTTACTATTTTTTTCAAGAACCTGAATTTTTGTTTGTATTGGGGGCTTATTACCGATCCTGCTAAAACCGCTAGATACCTAGCGCCTGGCAACACCCATATAATTGGACACACACGGAATCGGCAGCTTCCGTTGAAAAGATTCAGAAATTTGACTGTAGTCAAAAAACGCCAAAGAGAAACTCTCCCCTCTAACTCTTCCGGTAGGTGGGCCCACCTGGCCAATAATCTTCCAAATATACCCCAACGTTCTCTATTGACTTCAATCAGAGAGCGTTCAAAAGTGTCGCACACAAAATATAAAACTCCGTCTGGACGCAACATCTTAAGTAAATAATCAATAAGTGCCGCTTCATCAAAGAGAACTAATTCGGGGCATACGAAGATGGCATCATATCGCTCTTTCGGAAGCTGCAAAGCCCCTAGGCCTGACAAATTAAAAAAATCTGCTTTCTCACCCAGCGCCTGCTGCCAATCCCGCAATAGACCAGTAGATTTGTATCCCACCAAAAGGGTGCTGTTGCTTCCGAGACCTAGCCGAACAAGGAAAGATTTCTTGTCCCGAATAAATTGCCTCATTACCCGGTCGGCCTATTTGACCATTTTGTTGGCAATTCTAGGGATACATTTTGGAATAAACCTGGCCACACAACTTTAAAACGAGCGCAGCTTCGTGCGTAGACCAACATATCATCATAACTATAACTCGAGTCAGACTTCGCCATACCGAAATTAATTCCAAATTTACCGCGAGCCATATTCACGTAGGGAACCGACAATCTGATTAAGTTTCCACCCGCAGACAGATCAAGTTTTACGGGCATCTCAGCGTAATTATCATCCAAGGCGTGTCTATTATGCAGCGACGCCACGGTAGTTCCTAAGCTGGTGTCTGTTATCTGTACGAACGCAAAAATATCTTCTATGTTTTTTTTACTGTAAACCTCGGACTCAAAAGTTAATTTTTCGCCTACCAACACCGTATCTTCGTCATCAAGTCCCTCTATGTTACAACTAACAAGATTTACATCCTTGTTCGATTTCATCTGCTCTTCGAAATCATAGGGGTCTAAACCTATTTCGGAATTTCCTTCTAGCATTATCCTGTCATACATCCGGATTATTGTGCTTGGATCCGCAATTTCCTTAAGCTGTCCATCATCTATAAACATAGCTCTATTACAACTCCTAGTCAGATAGGCCATGGAATGTGTAACAAAAAACCGTAGCTCCATACATAGTGATTTGAGTGATTCTCTCAAAACATTTGGTGGCGAAAGCAGTGTCGCCAACGGCTAAGGCTTCATCGACTATCAGAACTTCTGGGCTTGCACTTATAGCTAAAGAAAACATTAACCGCACCTTCATGCCACTGGAATAGGTTCCAAACGGCCAATCTATAGAGTCTTCCAGTTCGTTAAACCCTATAATCCAGTCCATCCTATCTAAAATTTCTTTTCCTTTATAACCCAAATAAAGGCCACCCATAACAACGTTCTCTCGACCAGTATATTCATCTGTCAGAACTATATCACGAAAAATCCATTTGGGTTTCTCCGCTTTCTAAATTTCTAGAGTCCGTCGAGGTGCGCTCAAAAATAAGATTACGATTTCAACAAACTAAAATTGACAATAAGCTGATGTTGTTTAGAGGAGATGGCAAAAGCCTCGATCGGGTTCATCTTTCAAATATCCACTTGAAATTTACTGCAAATAATCTCTCTAGCTCTGAAGGTATTTACATAGAGAATTTGGACGGCGGCTTAAAGAAAATTAGTGGTTACAAATCCACTCAAAATATTTCTGGAGACGATATTTTCTACCGGTAGATCCGACTGCAGTGTTAGCGCCTTGGGCTTCGGCCGATTTTAGACTTTTGTCTGTCTATGAGCTCTTTGTCGAACTCTTCTAAGCGCGCGATAATTTTGAGCCGTTGGTAGTTTGTCGCAATCGGATCTGACCTTGCTAATCTCAATTGCTCAGCGGCTAGAGCGATTTCTCCGAGCTCAGCGTAGTGCTCCGCTAATGACATTTTTGATGCTACCTGCATTCCTAGAGATGACAATGTCTCCGCAGACAATTTGTAAAATCTCGAGTCAATTTTTCCAGAAAATTTGTAATCCTCTAGAATTTTCTTGGCTATTTTCCTTTTTTTTAGGATTAGAGAGGATTCCACTAAACCGTAAACTCCGGCCCTGTAATTGGGGTTCTCCTTGTAAGCCTTCGTGTAATAAAAATAAGCCTGTCTGTAGTTACCTGCCTGCTTCTCTATCGCCGCAGCCTCAATAAGAAAAGATAGTTCTGTAGGATATTGCTCTACCAGGATACCAATCTCTTTACGAGCGGCAGAAAAGTCTTCGACGGCTCGATAAGCGACGGCTCGACCGTATCGGGCCGCGAGAGACTCCGAAGCGTCCCTATCATTAATTCTATCTTCAAAGAAATGAATAGCAGTGAGCGGATCAGGTTCTGAAAAAACTTTAAGCTTTGCCCATACCAAGGAGTACTTAAAATTCTGCTCTCTGTTCACGGTCTTTACCATAGATTCTGCACGGCTGCGAGCTTCCGCTATTCTATTCACTGAAAGAGGATGCGTCCTAAGATACTCTGGTACAAGTTTAGGGTCACTGTACCGACTAGCCTTCATCATCCTCCCGAAGAAATTGGGCATCCCGTTTGGATCAAAACCGGATTTACTAAGTAAATTTATTCCCAAAGCGTCAGCCTCGCGCTCATTCGCTCTTGTAAAATTAATCTGGTATTGGACTGCCGCCGCCTGCGTCGCCATGATCGCCGCATAACCTGCCTGAGGATTAGCAGCGGCTAAAGCTATAGAACCTACCAATGCTGCTACAGTAGGAATATTCAGCTTAGAAGCGGCTTCAATCATCCTGGCTCCATGCCTTTGCGTAACATGCGAAATCTCATGTGCCATTACGGAAGCTAACTCCGCTTCAGTTTTGCTTTCTAAAATTAGCCCACTATTGAAACAAACTAACCCGCCTGGCACGGCAAAAGCGTTAATTGCCTTACTCCTAATTAAACAAATCTCAAATTCGCCATCATAATCTGCATTAGCGGCGAGCGAATCACCTAGATTATTTAAGTAGTCAACGATTTCCTCATCGTCCTCCAACGGCGCTTGACGATGGAGTTCGCGCAAAAAAGACTTAGCTATTCTCTTTTCTTGCTCGGGCGAAATTACGCTCCCAGCAGAGTCACCTAAATCTGGAAGGTCTATCTCTGACGCCAAGAGCGCATTCACAGATTGTGCGGCCATAAACCAGATAACTATCACTAGATGGGGCATAGTATTTGGGTCTTTTTAATAAATGAATTTTGAAATCAGATTAACAGCTCTCTTACCATATAGCACGTGGCAGATTTTCGGCTAGAATGCCGGTCAATCCAAAATCTAAGTCTACGCCTAAGAATTACTTAGGTTATAATAGGACGCGAAAAAATTTCAGGATCCCATATGCCCAACACCCCAAGAAATGCTATCTACGCCCAATCGGGTGGTGTAACCGCTGTGATCAACGCATCAGCCTTCGGGGTCATCGAAACGGCGCGGAAATATCCTGATAAAATAGGCAAGTTATTCGCAGGCCAAAATGGAATCCTTGGAGTTCTAAATGAAAAATTAACAGACACGTCGCTTGAATCAAATCAGGACATTTCTGGGCTACGTCACACTCCAGCAGGTGCTTTCGGCTCTTGCCGATTTAAATTAGGGGACCCCAAAAAAAACAAAAAGCTTTATGATCGACTGTTACAGGTTTTCGAAGCTCACGATGTCGGATATTTTTTTTACAACGGTGGAGGCGATTCGCAAGACACTACCAATCAGATAGCCCAATACTGTAAAAAAAACAGTTTACCTCTTACCTGTATCGGTATTCCTAAAACGGTCGATAACGACCTACCGATAACAGACTCGTGCCCGGGTTTTGGTTCGGTGGCGAAATATGTAGCAATCTCCACCTTGGAAGCTAGTTTGGACGTGGCGTCGATGGCGGAAACATCTACTAAAGTCTTTATTTTGGAGGTTATGGGCCGTCACGCTGGGTGGATCGCGGCAGCCGGCGGATTGGCTGCCGAAAAACTTGGGCAGCCGCCTGTTATCATTCTGTTTCCGGAGAGACCTCTTGAAAAGGCCGAGCTTGTTGAAAAAGTCAAAGAAAGTGTACGCAAATATGGATTTTGCTCAATAGTTGTCTCCGAAGGAATCCGGAACGCTGAAGGTAAATTTATATCAGATCAAGGAGAGAAGGATGCCTTTGGCCACTCTCAACTAGGAGGTGTAGCACCCTATATAGCGGAAATCATTCGATCGAAAACGGGTTTTAAATATCACTGGTCAGTAGCGGATTATCTCCAACGCTCCGCTCGTCATATTGCCTCAGGCACTGATGTTTTACATGCTTACAAAGTGGGAGCTGCCGCGGTGGATTTCGCCATGGAGGGAGCAAACGCGATCATGCCAATAATCGTGCGAACCAATAATACTCCTTATAAATGGAAAATTGATCAAACTGCTTTGCATAACGTAGCTAATGTAGAGAAAAAACTTCCAGCCTCTTTCATCACTGATGATGGCTATGGCATCACCGCCGAATGCCTACAGTATTTGAAGCCACTTATCGCGGGAGAAGATTACCCTCCTTACGTAGGTGGTATTCCGAGTTATACTTCTTTAAAGAACCGATTGATTCCCAAAAAGCTAGGCGATGGCTTTGCTATTGATTGATTTGGAAGTAAAATCGGACACTGGACTTTAAATTTAATAATACTAATAAAACTTTGTTTGGATAATAAAAATTAAGATCGTTTCGATAGGGGAGAATACATGTCTGCTTTAAACCTACTCTGGTTTTCTATTCTATGTGGCCTTGGCGCCGTTATTTATGGCGCTTTGTCCGTTCGCTGGATTCTGGCTCTTCCAAGAGGAAATGACAGAATGCAAGAAATTGCAACCGCGATTCAGGAGGGTGCTTCTGCTTACTTGAACCGTCAATACTCAACGATAGCAATAGTAGGTATCATCCTTTTCATTGTACTTGGATGGGCCCTGGATTGGTGGACCGCCATCGGTTTCCTGATAGGAGCTGTACTGTCAGGCGCTGCGGGCTATATAGGGATGAACGTTTCCGTTAGAGCAAATTCTCGAACTGCCGCCGCTGCAGATGGTGGATTGAACGCGGCCCTTCAAGTTGCTTTTCGAGGAGGAGCGATCACTGGAATGCTTGTAGTCGGCTTAGGACTGCTTGGCGTAGCTGGTTATTACAAGATACTTCTCCATTTCGGAGTGGACGACTTGCAACCTTTGATAGGATTAGGCTTTGGAGGGTCTTTAATATCGATTTTCGCTCGACTGGGTGGTGGTATTTTCACAAAGGGTGCAGATGTTGGAGCCGACCTCGTCGGTAAAGTAGAAGCTGGCATCCCAGAAGACGATCCCAGAAATCCCGCGGTAATCGCGGATAACGTTGGGGATAATGTGGGGGACTGCGCCGGGATGGCTGCGGATCTATTCGAGACTTATGCGGTAACGGTTATTGCCACTATGTTACTTGGCGGACTGATGGTTGCCAAAGGTGATGCTGGAGGAAATGCCATAATCTATCCACTAGTACTCGGCGGCGTGTCTATAATTGCCTCTATAATAGGGACTTTTTTCGTAAAGTCTTCCGATGAAGGAAACATTATGGGAGCTCTGTATAGAGGACTCATAGTATCAGGTGTCCTAGCCGCCATAGCCTTCTATCCAATAACAAAGGAACTTATGCCAGATAACGCAATAGCCTTATTTGGCTGTGCCATCGTTGGTCTAGTCTTAACAGCGCTTTTAGTGGTAATAACAGAGTACTATACTGGCACTGACTACAGCCCCGTGAAGCACATAGCTTCAGCTTCCGAAACCGGACATGCCACGAACATCATAGCCGGTATAGGCATCTCTATGAAGGCTTGCGCCTTTCCGGTTCTAGCAGTTTGTGCGAGTATTTATGTGGCTTATGAACTAGCAGGTCTATATGGCTTGGCAATAGCGGCAACATCCATGCTTTCTATGACAGGAATTATCGTGGCCCTAGATGCCTTTGGCCCGATAACCGATAACGCCGGCGGAATTGCGGAAATGGCTAATCTTCCCGAAGAAATTCGTGGCATAACAGATCCATTAGATGCAGTGGGTAACACAACTAAAGCAGTGACGAAGGGCTACGCCATTGGATCAGCTGGATTAGCCGCATTGGTGCTATTCGCAGACTACACCCATAAGCTCGAAGTCGAGCTAGGAACGACCGTCCAATTTCTGTTATCTGATCCAGAAGTGATTATTGGACTTTTCTTAGGAGGTTTAATACCGTACCTATTCGCTGCTATGGGAATGGAGGCTGTAGGAAGAGCCGCGGGCTCGGTTGTGATCGAGGTACGGAGGCAATTCAAAGAGATCCCCGGAATTATGGAGGGTACAGCTAAACCCGATTACTCAAAGGCCGTCGACTTGCTTACCAAGGCAGCGATTAAAGAAATGATAATTCCATCCCTCTTACCAGTCCTGGTTCCTATAGTTGTTGGCTTCGTTCTTGGATGGAAAGCTCTCGGGGGGCTGCTTTTAGGAACAATCATTACCGGATTATTTGTAGCGATCTCTATGACGACCGGGGGCGGAGCCTGGGATAACGCCAAGAAGTATATCGAGGACGGCAACTGCGGCGGCAAAGGTTCTGAGGCACATAAGGCAGCTGTTACAGGTGACACTGTGGGAGATCCCTATAAAGATACAGCTGGACCAGCAGTCAATCCTTTAATAAAAATTATCAATATTGTCGCGCTTCTTATTGTACCGCTTTTACCCTTATAAGGGCTTTTCCTTCCAGTTGGCGAACCACAAACTCTAGTGGTTCGTCAACTTCTAGCGGCGATGATAAGGATGACCAACAGATATGCTGTAAGTCCTATACAATTGCTCCAAAACCAGAATTTGAACAATCTTGTGAGGTAGTATCAACCTTGAGACGGACCAGCTTTCTTTTGCTCGCCGCTTAACAGATTCATCCAAACCTTCGGCACCACCCAGAACTAGTTTTAGATTTGTTTCGTTTGCATGGAAGTCTTCCAGTTTACGAGCTAAAAATTCATTGTTTAGCATAATGCCCGCAACGTCCATTACAACCAAGAAGTCTTTATCGCTAACCTTACCCAGGACGGATTTAGCTTCTCTCACTAATTTTACCCTGGTAGACATCTTGCCCGGAGCCGGTGCTAGATAGGTCAATTTAGGAGCAGCATGGATTGGAAAACGGCCTAGATAATCTTCAATAGCAGATCGAACCCACCTAGTGGGCCTCCTTGAAATCGATAAAATCTCTACCGACATCAGCCTTCGCCCGATCTTTTTCCAACTCCCCCAGCCTTTCCCCATAATTTTTCGAGCTGATAGAAATCTCGAGCACCTGGTTGCATCACATGTAATACTATGTCTCCGTAATCCATCAAAACCCACTCACCAGTATTTTCGCCTTCAATGCCAATAGGTTTTATACCTTTTGTCGACAAACAATCTTTCACTCGTCTCACCAACGATTTCACTTGCCTCGTGGATCGCCCAGAAGACACGATCATAAAATCGGTAAAAGACGAAATCTTCTGAACTTTCAGTAACACAGTATCAATAGCCTTCCCTTCTTCCAAAGTCTCTAGAATATGCCGAACAACTTGATTTGAAATATCTAATTCAGCCATTTTTGTATAGTTTTTTTTCTCGAATTATTTTTTCAACCTGACTAGGTACTAAACCCTTTATGCTACGACCCAATTTAATTTTTTCTCTGATTTTACTAGAGGCCACCTGCATTATTGGAGCATCCATAAAATAGACGAAACCAGAGGCGGTTTTTAAATCTTCTGGATTTTCTGTGGGCTTGCCCCCCAACGCTAAATAGAAACTTTCTTTCTCAATTTTTGCTACTTCTCCTCTCGCCACAACCACCACGTTAGTTAAGGAAAACAAGTCGTTTGCTCGGTGCCATGATTTAATAGAACGAAAAGCGTCTGCTCCCAATATTAAACAAAAGACACTGTCTATCAATTCTTTTTTGAGGTACTCAAGTGTATCTATCGAGTAGCTTATACCTCCTCTTTGAATTTCTACGTCATCAAGAATTAAAGGATAGGTTTCGACAGAAGAAATCATTTCACATCGATCAAAGGCCGACGCTTCCGGCAAAGCTCGGTGACTAGGTACATTTACAGGTATCATTCGAACCTCTTCTAAGGAGAACGTTTCCGCGACCTCTAGGGCGATCCTGAGGTGCCCATTATGGATTGGATCGAAAGTGCCGCCCAGAAGTCCGATTGGCTTCATATTAAAATGAAATTCATTTTATTTATTTGTGAAGAAGAAATACTATTAGCTTCGTATATGGCCATCGCCGAATACCACCCATTTCTGGCAAGTTAGGCCGCTAACGCCAACAGGCCCTCGAGCATGAATTTTATCCGTACTTATACCAACCTCTGCTCCAAGCCCATATTCATAACCGTCCGCAAAACGGGTCGAAGCATTGATCATCACGGAACTAGAGTCTACTTCCCTAAGGAATTTTCGCGCTTTTGTTAGATCTTCAGTGACTATACTGTCAGTGTGGCGAGATCCGTAAGTGCTTATGTGGTCTACTGCTTCATCCAACGAGCCTACAATTTTTATCGCTAAAATCGGAGCCAAATACTCCTCGTACCAGTCTTCGATTGAGGCTAACTTAATCCTCGCGTCAAACTTGATTGTTTTTTCACATCCTCTTATTTCCACTCCTAAACGAAAGAATGATTTCAGAATTCGAGGCAGAAAATTCTTTGCAATTTCCTCACTCACTAACAAAGTTTCCATCGTGTTACAGGTGCCGTAACGTTGCGCCTTCGAATTTAAAGCGACGTCGTGAGCCTTGGATAAATCGGCGGAAGCATCAACAAACACATGACAAACACCGTCCAAATGCTTTATGACAGGCATCCGAGCTTCTTTTGAGACAGTTTCTATCAAACCTTTTCCTCCCCTAGGAACCAACACATCTATATCCTGCTCTTTTTTCAGAAGTTCAGAAACCACATCACGGCTTTTTCGCAAAATTAATTGGACTGCTAATATTGGCAAACCAGCGGACTTTAATCCCTGATGAACGCACTTAAGAATCGCCTCGTTGGTTTCTGTCGCCTCCGACCCGCCTCTCAAAATGACCGAATTTCCTGACTTTAAGCAGAGAGACGAAACATCAACGGTCACGTTAGGCCGAGACTCATACACCACGGCGACCACCCCTATAGGAACCCTCATCTTACCGACCTGAATACCACTAGGTCGATAACAAAGTTCCGTAATTTCTCCGACACAGTCTGGCAAGGCAGCAACCTCTTCCACCCCTTGCGCCATACTTTCTATTCTTTCTGGATTCAGAGTCAATCTGTCAACCATCGAATCTTCAATGCCCTCTACACTACTGAGATCCTTTTCATTGGCAACTATAATTGTCTTTTCGGATTGCCGGATAATTTCGGCAACAGAAAAAAGAGCTCTATTTTTATTCTCGGTAGAGGCGTTGGAAATTATTTTCGCGGCCACCCGCGCATCGTTGCAGATTTTCCTTATATATTCGTCTAGTTCTTTATTCATAATCGACGCTCGCGATATAGATAACCAATCGAGTTCAACGGGCAAACCCTTCACATGCTTTTATAGTAAGTAGATCTAGGCTCTCCCACGGATCCCCCTCGTAAGCACCTTTTATCATTAATCCAATATTAGCCACTTCGAGGAGAAGTTCTAGCCAAAGACGAAAGCCTCCTCGCCTTAGAGCAATTTTAACCAGATCTGATCGCGCGCCCCAGATTCGAAGGGATTTAAGGACATTATTTAAATTTTCTCCAGCTTCTCGCCTAAGTGCCACCTGAAAAAGGTCTCTAAACTCTCTCCTTATTACCCAATTTAGTATCAAAGGTTCCACTCCAGCGTCCTTAAGCACTCGGGCGATTTGCAGCGATTTCCGAGTTGAGCCTCTCAGAAGAGAGTCTCTATAATCATAAATGCCAAATTTGGCACCATTCAATACAGACTCGACAACCTTGTCTAAGGTCACGTTCTCTGTATCTATCAGAAGAGATAGCTTCTCTATTTCCTGAGCAGTCGCTATTAAATTGCCTTCAGTTCTATCAGCAATCAAATTTGCGGCCTCACGCGATACTTTTTTTCCTAGCGAAGCAAATCTATCAGAAATCCAGTCAGGTAACTTACCGTTGGATGGATATTCGTAGCTTATTGTCACCGTTTCTTTGCAAAGAATCGTATACCAGCTGGTTTTTTTTGTCTTGCTATCTAGTTCTCCAGCTTTAATCAAGTAGACATCACTATTTGATCGACCGACTATTTTTTTTAATATATTCTCTCCATCTTTCCCAATTTTACCATTGAGATGGACTTCAATTAATCTACTAGAGGCAAAAAGGGATAGGGAATTAATCTCAATATCAATTGCAGACCAGCCATCCGCGCCGACAATCTCAAAAACCAACCTTTCTAGAATCCCAGATTCGATCGCTCTGGACCTAAGGGAGTCACAGAATTCGTTGATTTGTAAAGGTTCATCACCTGAAATAAAAAAGGTTTTGCCTGAAAGAGAACTTAGTAGCCTATCGCCAGGAGCCATTTAGTCGGACGTCCTAGAATTTCCTAGATTAAGTCGTAACACTATCGAAGTGGCAGCGTCCGACGCCAGGTCTCTTTCCAATGTTTCTTGTTGGTTTGTCGTAAATTCTGCAGATAACTCATCAAAATAATAGTCTCGACTCAACTTTAACGTTTGGCGAGGAACCACTAATAGTCCGTTCTTATCACGCACAACTATCTCACAGTTAAAGTTAAGTTCAAGCTCTCTGACTTTACCAGATGCTGGATCGATAGAAACCACTCGCCTCTTGAAATGTTCATTTAATATATTAACAGAAAAATCTGCATCTTGTTTAGAAGTCACCTGTTTGAAGCCGCGAGCTTGGAGGGCAGCAGGCATGGCCCTTCCCACTCTGTCAGCTCTCGAGAAACTGACGTACGCAGTATAGGAAACGACCTCACCGTCTACGACACCTCTAAGCTGCCATCCAGAGCAACCAATCAACATCGTCACAGTTAAGCACAAGAAAATATAATACCAGGACTTCATAACTATTTAGCAACGATATTAACTAATTTATCGGCCACCACTATTACCTTTTCGATCTTTTTGCCCTCAATATACCTTTTGACATTTGCATCATCTAAGGCCTCAGATTCGTATCGGAGGCGCTCGCTATTTGTTGGCAGGATTATCGTAGACCGTTTTTTGCCATTGACCTGAACTACAATATTATTTTCAAATTTGATTAAAGCAGATTGATCCGGAACTGGCCAATCTGCTTCTGCGATATCTCCGTTGTGTCCTAACGCTCGCCACAGAACTTCCGTAACATGAGGTGTGATCGGGGTAAGTAACAAAAGGGTCACCTCCAGCGCCTCCTGCCGTACTTGTCGCGCTAATTGGCCATCGATCTTCGTCCGAGAAATAGTATTCACCAGTTCCATTATTGAAGCTATAGCGGTATTAAATTTATACCTTCTATCTATATCGTCGGTTACCTTCACTATAGTTTCGTGGATTTGCCGCCTGAAACGTTTCAGCTCATCAGATAAAACCTCATTAGACGTAATTTTGGACGTAATGCCACCATCTACATGGCTATACACCTGTCTCCAAACGGTTTTTATAAACCTAAACGCTCCTTCTACTGCAGATTCAGACCATTCTAGAGATTGATCGGGCGGCGCCGCAAACATTGTATATAACCGAAGTGTATCAGCTCCATAAGTATTTATTAATTCTTCAGGATCGATTCCATTATTCTTCGACTTAGACATCTTCTCAACTGGGCCAATCTCGACAGGCTGACCATCAGACTTCAACACCGCACTCGTAACTTTGCCCTTTGAATCGACCACTGTAGATACTTGAGAGGGATTATAGTAAACCTTCTTAGAGCCGTCAGACCTGTAGTAAGTTTCTTTGCATACCATTCCCTGAGTTAAAAGCCGTTTAAACGGCTCATCAGAATCAACTAAGCCTTCATCTCTCATGGCTTTGTGGAAAAACCTCGCGTAAAGTAAATGAAGCACGGCATGCTCTACACCTCCTATATAAATATCAACGGGCATCCAATACTTGGCTCGATCGTCAAGCATGGAATCCTGAGCTCCGGCACTACAGAATCGAGAAAAATACCAAGAAGATTCAAAAAACGTATCAAAGGTATCTGTCTCGCGCTCATAGCTTCTCCCATCGGGGGTCGTAACGGTCTTAAAATCTACGGACGTCACGAGTGGAGAAGAAACACCACCCCATTCTATTTTCTCAGGAAGCACAACAGGTAGTCGATCATCGGCTTCTGGAATTGCGTCACCGTCTTTTGAGTATAAAACCGGTATAGGACATCCCCAGTACCTTTGTCGCGACACTAGCCAATCTCTCAGTCTATATTGGACCTTTCTTTTTCCCAAGTGACGGCGCTCTAGATCATTTCCTATGGCTGCAAATGCCTCAGAGAATCCCATCTCATCGTATTCTCCACTATTAACTAACTGACCCTTACTTACGAAAGCGCCTGTCTTAAGATCACACTCTTCGCCACCGATAGGCTCTATGACCTGTCTGATTTCTAATTCGTACTTTGTTGCAAATTCCCAGTCTCGTTGGTCATGAGCGGGAACAGCCATTACCGCACCAGTTCCATAGCCCATCAAAACAAAATTTGCCGTCCAAACGGGGAGAGATTTTCTAGTCAAGGGATGAATTACAAAAAGACCCAAGGGAACGCCTTGCTTCTCCATCTTTTCAAAATCCATTTCGGCTAGAGGCGTTTCTCTACATTGGCTTAGAAACTTGGCGACATCTTTATTTCTGCTAGCTATGCGGACAGCCATTGGGTGATCAGGTGCGACAGCGAGGTACGTGACTCCCATCAACGTATCTGGTCGAGTGGTAAAGACTTCTAAGTAATCAAACCCTTCTTCAAAGGAAAATTTCACATTTAGACCTTCCGACCGGCCAATCCAATTTCTCTGCATCGTCTTTACAGAATCAGGCCATCCTTCAAGCTTATCTAAACTCTCCAGTAATTCATCGGCGTAGTCAGTAATTTTTAAAAACCACTGTGGGATTCTTTTTCGTTCTACCGGAGCTCCAGATCGCCAGCCAAGTCCATCTATAACCTGTTCATTGGCCAAAACGGTCTGATCTACAGGATCCCAATTTACTTCCGCCTCTTCTCTATAAACGAGCCCTTGTCGGTATAATTTGTTAAAAAACCACTGTTCCCATTTATAATAGTCGGGATCACAAGTTGACAGCTCTCGATTCCAATCATACGCAAACCCGAGTCGCTTAAGTTGTCCACGCATGTACTCTATGTTAGTTTTTGTCCATTCCGCAGGGGGGGTATCGTTTTCGATAGCAGCATTCTCCGCTGGAAGTCCGAATGCGTCCCAACCCATCGGTTGAAGTACATTAAAACCCTGCAGTCGTTTATAACGAGATATAACATCCCCGATCGTGTAGTTCCTGACGTGCCCCATATGCAGCCGACCACTCGGGTAGGGAAACATACAAAGGCAATAGTATTTGATTCGGCTCTCGTCCTCTAGGGCTTCAAAAGATCTGTTTTTGTTCCAATGACTTTGGACGAATTGCTCGATTCTACCTGGTTGGTAAGTGCTTTCAAATAAATCGCGCATATAATCGGGTATACTCAAAAAAATTTATGATTTACTTTGCTACGCTTCCTAATCCTCCGAGACGGATTCGTTGCGGGTCGCGGTGAGCATACAAGACACGTTCGCTCTATGCAAAATTTTAGGGTAGTTACGAATGAAATGTTGAGAAACGCTACTAGTAATCCTTTCGTAATTTTCTAAGGATATATTCTAAAAATCTTACCTTGGAGGAATCAGCAGGAGTGAATGAAAACATCCTTTTAGTAGAAGACGACTTTTCCGTTAGTCAAATGATAAAATTCGCTTTAGAAAACGAAGGCTATTCCTGCTTCGAGGTAGATAACCTAGAAGACGCGGAAAATATTATAGCTACAGAAGAAGTGAGCCTTATCCTTTTAGACTGGATGTTACCCGGACTATCCGGAATCGAGTTAGCTAGAAGGATAAGACGGGACACAAAAAACGTAGGGATCCCAATCATTATGCTGACGGCTAAAAGCGAAGAAGCTGACAAATTGAAAGGATTTAGCGTAGGAATAGACGACTATTTAACAAAACCATTTTCAGTAAAAGAATTACTGGCACGAATGACGGCCATTTTTAGAAGGACCAGAGATAGAAGACCCAGGCAAAGCCAGGAGCCTTTAAAAATAAATCTAGAGAGCAAAAGAGTCTTCTCCGGAGACGATGAAGTAAAACTAACAACCAAAGAATTTCTACTACTTAGCTTTCTCCATTCCCGAAAGGAGCGAGTCTTCAGTAGATATGAACTGATTGATCATGTTTGGGATAGCAGAGAAGATATAGACGAGCGAACTGTCGACGTTCACATACGTAGACTAAGAAAAGTTCTAGAACCATTTGGTTGCCATGTCTACATACAGACTGTACGTGGGTTTGGGTACAGATTCTCGACAAAGTTCCCCTAATAGATTACTGTTGGAACGGTCAAATCTAACCATCGTGGATAGACATGGAAAGCGCTGATTTAAGAAGACTCCTGTCATTTCTAGTGCCGGCCCTAGTTGTAGGGATGCTAGTAAACCAACTCACACTCTCCTTGGTTATTTCTCTAGGCCTTTACGTGGTTTTTTTCCACCTGAAAATACGCCGAACACTGAAGTGGATAAAAAATCGTAGGGAGGACTTCCCGGCGAATCTTGGCAATGCTCCGGATGCCTTGGATAATGTGATTCTGGCGGTATCCGAGATGAGAGGTCGACATCGTTCTCGGAAGAGACAGTTAAGGTCCATCCTAAAAGAGTTCAGACAAGCGACAAAGGCCTTACCGGATGCTGTGATAGCGATAGATATGGAAAATTATATTAGGTGGGCGAACAAAGCTGCTGTGGGATTTTTAGGGATCAAAATTCCGGAAGACGTCGGCAGCAGAGTAACTAATATGGTACGAGAGCCTTTATTGAGAGAACTCCTACAAACGAAAGGCAAAAACTTCAACACAGTACAAATTAGATCACCGGTCGACCCAAGGGTAGTCCTAAGTTTAGTCAGCGCACCTTACGGCAAAAACCAACGGCTAATTGTTGGTCGAGATATCACTGCTATAGAAGAAGCAATAGAAAGCCGAACCGATTTTGTTGCCAATGTTTCCCATGAGCTCAGGACTCCTCTGACAGTATTTAAGGGTTACATTGAGACACTCTTGTCCCAAGATAAGCGTACCCCCAAATCTTGGACCAAACCCATGGAAGAGATGCAGCGACAAGCAGAAAGAATGAGCCGACTTGTTGAAGAATTGCTTTTACTATCAAAACTAGAATCAGAAGAAAAGATTTCTGATCTTCAAATAGTAGAACCTAGTAAATTGATTGCCCAGGCCCATCGTCGAGCAATGCTCTTGACTAACGGAAAGTCGCACCTGTTTTCGCTAGAACTCGATGAAAATCTGAAGCTCTACGGAGCGGAAAATGAACTCTACATACTATTTTCAAATATAATATTCAATGCAGTGCGCTATACAGATAAGGAAAGCGGTGTAATAAATATAAAATGGCAAAAGACAGGCGAGGGTAATTTGCAATTTCAAGTAAAAGATAATGGCATCGGCATAGCTGCCGAACATTTACCGCGAATCACCGAACGATTCTATCGAGTTGACGAGTCTCGTCAACGTAAGATAGGCGAAGAATTCAGTAGCACGGGATTAGGATTAGCATTGGTAAAACACATCATGCAAAGGCATAACGGAAGCCTCGACGTAAATAGCGAACTTGGTACAGGAAGTGTGTTTACAATCACTTTTCCCGAAGCACAAGGTCTTGAGGAAGTTAATTTGAGAGTCGAACCTGTGGACATAAAGACGACCGTCTGAAAAAATCACAAATAGGCCTCGATTCGTTCTACCGCCCGCCTAATGTTATCTAAGGAATTGGCATAAGAGAAACGAAGGAACCCCTCACCGAAATTGCCAAAACTTGTCCCCGCAATTACTGCTACGCCAGAGACTTCCAAAAGCTCTCTTTGAAGTTGTTGAGACCTTTTACCAGTTCCACTAACGTTTGGAAATACGTAAAACGCTCCTTTGGGTTTACGACAAACAACACCGGGCAACCGATTAAGCGCATCTACGATGAAGGTTCGACGCTCCTCAAAGGCGGTTATCATTCGTATTACTTCATGTTGAGAGCCTTGAAGTGCGGCCATCCCAGCCCACTGCGCTGAAGCATTAACACAAGAGTGACAATTAACGGCTAGACGAATAGCTTTGTCAATCAAACTGTCTGGCCAAATCGAAAACCCAATCCTCCAACCTGTCATAGCATAAGTTTTACTCCAGCCATCGAGAATAATAAGGCGATCTCTGATCTGCGGATAGCTCAAGAGAGAAACGTGATCCTCGCCATCATAGTATATTCTAGAATAGATTTCGTCACTTAAAACTGCCACATTCGGATATTCAAGGAGTCCGTCCACTAATTTATCTATTTCTTTTTTAGGCGTCGCTCCTCCAGTGGGGTTAGCCGGAGAATTCAGAATAATCAAACGAGTCGAAGACGTCACTTGCGCCAAAACAGCGTCAGCGGAGAACGAGAAATTTCTTTTTTCCGATAAAGCCATAGGAATCGGCCTAGCACCTGAAAATTTGATCGCAGACTCGTAGATTGGAAAGCCAGGATTAGGATATAGTATTTCTACACCAGGTTCCCCAAACATCATTACAGCAAAAAACATTGTGGGCTTTCCGCCCGGCGTAATAAGAACATTTGTTGGTTCTATCCAAACGTTACGGTATTCCGCAATGTAGGCCGAAACCGCCTCTCTAAGAAGAGGAATACCTGGTGCCGGTGTGTAGCCATGGTGGCCATCTTTTAGAGCCTTTATACCTGCTTCGACGACATGTTCAGGAGGCGAAAAGTCTGGTTGTCCAATACCTAAATTAATAATATCACGACCGCCTTCTTTTAACGCCTCCGCTCGGGCCAGTACCTCAAAGGCCGTCTCAGTTCCAAGTGAGTACATTTTTTTTGAAATTCGCATGTAGTCCCCTTCTAGCTCCACGCCCTGTCCATAAGACTAATCGGCAAACTAAATAAGTAGCGCCACTTTCAAGTCATCTCATAATAAAACAGTAGGGTATTCTTTATAGGTAAAGAAACGGTACAAAGTAGAAAAATATTAATAGAGGCTCTATTTTTCTATACTTTCCCCTTCCGCATGTCGCACATCTATACCTTCAACTAGATAGATCGTATTTTCACAAATGTTTCTTGAGTGATCGCCGATCCTTTCCAAGGCTCTAGCAGCCAAAACAGCATCTAGAACCGCCGAAATAACGCTCGCATCTTCAAGTGTGAAAGTTATTAGTTGCCTCATTATCACATCTATACCATCATCAATTTCTTTATCGATTTGGCTAACTTCTACCGCTCCTTTTGAATCCATTCGGGCAAAAGCGTTGAGGGCCTCCCTTAACATGCGACGGACACCGTTGGCGATAGCCAAAATGCCTGTATAATATATAGTAATCGCTCCCGGGTTTTTTAAGTTTAAAACTAATCTGGCGATTTTTTCTGTTTCATCTCCGATTCTTTCCAGATCAGTAATGGTTCTAAAAATTGCTAGTACAAGTCTCAAATCAGAAGCTGCCGGAGTACGACGAAGAAGTATTTCCGTGCACATCCGGTCGATCTCTACCTCGCAAGCATTTACCAGATGATCACTTTTGGCAACATACTCGACATCATCAAATTGGGTGGTAGACAGACTACTAATCACTTTTACAAGATGGTCTTCAACGATACCACCCATTGATAGAACTTTAGAACGCAAGTCTTCTAATTCGTTATCGTATTGTTGCGAAATATGGGTGGATGTCGAAACAGGGGTAGACAATTTGGAACTCGTTTAAAAAACCTGGGTTAACCGTATCGGCCAGTTATATAGTCTTCAGTCTGTTTTTTAGAAGGCGTCGAGAAAAGCTTTTTAGTGTCGTCATATTCTATTAAGTCTCCCAAATACATGAATGCAGTAAAATCGGAAACTCGAGCTGCCTGCTGCATGTTATGGGTTACAATAACAATCGTATATTTAGACTTCAACTCATAAATCAGCTCTTCGATTTTTAAAGTAGAGATAGGATCCAAAGCAGAGGCTGGTTCATCTAGGAGTAAAACTTCCGGTTCTATTGCTATGGCTCGTGCAATTACGAGCCTTTGCTGCTGTCCCCCCGAAAGGCTCAGGGCATTTTCATGGAGTCTGTCTTTTACCTCTTCCCACAAGGCGGCACCCTTGAGAGCTTTTTGAACTGCTTCGTTAAGAGTTGCCCTATTGTTAACTCCTTGAATTCGGAGTCCGTAGGCAACATTTTCATAGATTGATTTTGGAAATGGGTTCGGTTTCTGAAAAACCATCCCAACCCTCCTACGTAGATCTGCAACATTTACGTCAGGATCATATATTTCTCTACCTTTCAAACGTACTGAACCTTCGACACGGGTACCATCTATAAGATCATTCATTCGATTAAAAACACGAATAAGTGTTGATTTACCACAACCGGACGGTCCTATAAAAGCGGTCACCTTTCTTTCCGGAATAGTCATACTTATTCTATTTAGCGCCCGTACCTCACCATAAAAAAAATCCAAGTCTTCTACCTGCAGACACGACTCAAGTTCTGAAACAGAATCATGTTGATGCGACCGACCCTCCACATCCACTGTAACAGCCGGTCCAGAAGCACCACCTTCCCTGTTTTCTCTATCCGGGGAGTCGTCAGGTTTCGGTTGCATTGTATTTCTCTCTTAACCGATTGCGAATTTTTATAGCAGTCATGTTCAACGATACGATAATTATAATAAGTAGGAAAGAAGTAGCGTACACCAGTGGCCGGGCGGCTTCTACATTGGGGCTTTGGAAACCCACATCATAGATATGAAAACCAAGATGCATAAATTTGCGATCCAAATGGAAAAACGGAAAATTGCCGTCTAAAGGAAGTGACGGGGCTAACTTAACTACTCCGACCATCATTAGTGGAGCGACTTCTCCCGCAGCCCTTGCAACAGCTAATATCAATCCAGTCATCATGGCAGGAGTCGCCATCGGCAGTACGGTTTTCCATAGCGTTTCCGCCTTTGTTGCGCCCAGCGCAAGACTACCTTCTCTTATATTTCTCGGAATCCGAGTAAGTCCCTCTTCAGTTGAAACAATAACCACCGGCACTGTTAGCAAAGCTAAGGTAAGGGATGACCACATTAAACCAGGCGTCCCAAACATTGGCGCCGGCGCATTAGCTCTGTAAAACAAGCTATCTATAGTACCTCCTAGGAAATAAACAAAAAAGCCCAGACCAAAAACGCCATAAACGACTGACGGAACCCCAGCTAAATTATTTACCGCGATTCTTATTACTCTCGTTAGTGGTCCCTGTTTCGCGTATTCATTTAGATAAACCGCCGCTACAACACCGAAAGGGGTTACCATTACAGACATTAATAAAACCATAACGACGGTTCCAAATATTGCCGGGAAAATACCGCCTTCAGTATTGGCCTCTCGAGGATCATCCGATATGAATTCCCAAATCTTCTCAAAATAATGCACCACTTTATCGATAAAAGTCATATCATTAGGAAAATAAATCCTTACGAGGTCCTTAACGTCCAAACTGACTACCTCTCCTTGTATAGTAGCAACATCTAGCTTGTCACGATTTATTTCCCCCAAGACAACAGAAAGATTTTCACTCAACACAACGTACGCCGCGTCCAACTCGTCTTTTGCTTTTTTCAGAGCAGAGTACCTTGCGTCATCAGGAGGAACCCCCTTCAGCTCAAGTCTACGTTTGTCAAGCCGCAATTCCTCCATCTCATGATTCAGCTCTCCCATATCATACTTTTCAATGTGATGGATTTTCCTCTTGAGGCTATCGCGCCTTTTCATAACCTCATCCAACTTCGCTCTCAACCCTATTGTCCCCGGATCAATAGAGACGCCATTCACTTTCAGCCCTACAACAAACCCGTAAAAGTTCCCCCATTCCTCCCGCTCTATGACCGCAACTCCTTTCGGTCGCTCGATCGTCTCAAATTCAATTTCGTTGAACCACTTAAAATCAAAACCATACTGTTTTCGGTTTCCGATTTTTAACAAGAGCCTATTAACCGACTCCATTTCACCAGGGACACTCACCCCTTTTTCACGTAATCGTGAGGCGGTGACGAGTTCTTTTCCAACCACCTCTCCGAGAGCGTTTTCGGCAGGAGTGGTATCGGCCAGAGATAACTGAACTACCGAAGCAGGCCAAAAATGGATCATGCCCCGGAAGCTAATCATTCCAATAACTCCCAGTACTAGTACTAAGCTGAAAGCGACGCTACCTGCGGTCAACCAAACCCAAGGTGTTCCAGACGCCAACCAGCCGGCATTACTTTTTCCCCTCAAATCCATTGTATTAGGGCCTCAGCATATTCTCGATCATAAGTTCGCATACTTCTTTCTTAGTCTTTGGCGAACCACTTCCGCCAATGTATTTACAAAAAAAGTGGCCATAAATAATACAAAGGCCGCCAGAAATAAGATTCGATAATGTGTGCTATTAACTTCTGATTCCGGCATTTCGACAGCAATGTTAGCCGAAAGAGCTCGGAAACCCTGGAATATATTGAGATCCATAATGGGCGTGTTACCCGTAGCCATTAGCACAATCATGGTCTCTCCGACTGCCCTTCCCATACCTATCATAACTGCTGAGAAAATCCCGGGGCTAGCCGTCAATAAAACTACCCTTAATACGGTTTGCCATGGCGTAGCACCTAAGGCTAGCGATCCCATTGTTAATGATCTTGGAACCCCGAATACGGCGTCTTCACTTATAGAAAAAATTGTGGGTATTACCGCGAACCCTATCGCTATACCGACAACAATAGAATTTCGTTGGTCATAGGTTATCCCATACTCCAAATTCAGCCAATGTGGCATATTACCGTCGAAGAAAAACGATTCGACGGTTCCTCCTAACAATAGAGATAGCCATAAACCGAAGCAGACGATCGGTATTAAAAGCAGTCCCTCCCATCCCTCCGGCACCTTTTCTCGATATATACTAGGGACCCTGGGCCACAGAAAAGACGCAAAAAATATTAAGAGTGGAACAAAAAATACCATCAAAAAAAAGCCAGGCAAATTTTTCTCGAGAAATGGTGCCAACCAAAGCCCCGCTAAAAACCCTAGAATGACAGTCGGTAATGCCGCCATTATTTCGATTGTAGGCTTTACTATGGACCGCATGGAAGAAGACATAAAATATGCCGTATAAATCGCACCAAAAATGGCTAGCGGAGTCGCAAACAACATAGAATAGAAAGTAGCCTTCAATGTACCGAAAACTAGTGGGGTTAAACTGAATTTAGGTTCGAAATCGCTATTTGCAGCAGAAGATTGCCATATGTATTCTGGTTTAGCTCTACTTTCGTACCAAACCTCTCCCCACAACGCTGCAATCGACACTTCTGGGTGATCATTATGTATTCTAAACAGCTCCATTTCTCCGTCTGGAGCCGCTAGTAAAGTCGCATTAGCACGAGGCGCCATTGTTACGTCTCTTACTCCGTCAAAAACTCCCTTCGTGAGAGCCGCCTGCTTGTTGGCGGTTGAGTGATACAAAGCAAAGTTTCCGTCATTATCTGTCACTGCAAACGCCTTCCTATAATGTTCCGGAGATATGTGCGTGATTGCAGAGGGCATGCGATCAAAATCCCTTGCCTTTTGAAGTGTATAAAGATTATTTGCGTCCCTAACAGCAAACCATTGCTGGAGTTGCCCACTGCTAGTCCCGATCACCACTGATATGCCTCCGCTTAGAAAAGACAGGGTAGTGATTTCATCGTTCGGTTCAACAACGCTTACACGATCGACCAAAGTCGATCGACTGGCATCAGACACATCATAAAGCGACAGAATTCCGGTTTCCGATACTGTAACTAAATCTCGTTGCTCCACATCTAAAGCCATGAGAGTTAAATCAGAACTCGAGTCATTAATTTGAAAAGTCTCTGCCAGAACTTCAACCTCATCGCTTAAAAAGGAACTTTCAAAGGAAAAGCTGGTGATAGACAATCTACCGTCTTCGCTGACGCTGGCTATCGCTCCTGCACCTTCCGTATACTGACCGGATATTAGCCGTATCCCTTTTCTTCCCGAGTCTAAAACTATTGGTTCCCCGCCCAGAGGATATTCGATACTTGGTATGACTACTCGCCTATCATTAGGATAAGTTAATTCGTATTCGGCCCTAAAAAGAATGGCTCTGCCACCTGAGGTTCCAGCCGTATAGACCCTACTAGCCGGATCGCCCCGAGAAATTGACCTTATGCTTTCGGCCGAACCTTGAAATGACAAGAACTGTTCGGATTTGATTGGTTTTTCTTCTAAGAGTGAGCTGAACATAACAATGCCGTCTTGGTATATGTTTAAGGCTATCTCAGCGTATTCATCTACATCTGCTAGTAGGCTTTTTTGTTCTCGAGGGGGCTCAATAACGTAGCCCTTCTCTATCGACGCAGAGCCGAAAAGGGGCAGAATCACAAACAAGAGGTAAAAGAAAATAAGTAGGATGGCGCCTATAACGGACACTCCTCCTACTCCCATTATCAAGGCAAATAATCTATCTTTAAGATTACGCACTCGATCTCTATGAGCTCTTTCAGAATCGGCTTTATTAATCACATGGCTAATATCTATAACATTCATTTCCCGCGAATAGCTCCAGATTATATGATGCAGCACAAAAGCGACCAACTAGTCCTTCAGAATATCCGTCACGATCTCAAACTTTATTTAAGAATTTCGATACGCTACTCAATGATTATCCAATTAACAGGTAGACAAGATTACAGGCAATATGTGAAATATTTATGACAAACGCCACCTAGTAAACCGATTTTCCTACTTCAATGCTGCGACATACGCTATCCAACCTGCATCTGGTTCCGCTTTTTCAACAACATTAAAATCACCCGATCCCTCTTGCTCTTGCTCATCCCAGCCTTGCCAAAATACCAAACTTTGAGAAAACCCTGCTTCCAAGAGAATTTCCCTAATCTCAGCTAACGTCCATATTCGCCAACTATAGCTAAAAGCCCTCTCTAATTTTGAACCGTCGGGAAAAGCAAAATGGATATGACAGAGGGTGTGATTATTAACTGGATTAAAATCAGCTTGCTCCCAGATATACGTAAAATTTTCATGTTTCGTACTTTCTTTTAATAGGCGATAGGCATCATAGCCACCATAACAATCCAAGAAAAAAACCCCATCCTCGACCAAATTATCTAAGGCACTTCTAAAATAGTGTAAGAGTTTGCTTCGTTCCTTGAAACACCAGTAGCTAAAATTTGTGGCAAGAACAACGTCTTGTGGAACGGTTTTGAAATCTAGCACATCCCCTTTCAGCAAGGAAATCCTATTCTTCTGACTGGCCTTCAGCTGATTCATGTGGCGGGCGGTTCCCCATTCTATTACTTTTGAATCGTTATCGACGCCGATAGCAATATTTTTTCTCCGCCTTTTTATCCACTCAAAGGACACCTGCGCTGTTCCGCAAAAATCCTCCCGTAATTTTATCGCCTTTCTTTTCCGGAGGGTTAAATATTGTTCATCGACAAAATCGACCTCTGACTCTGCGCATTGCACTGCCCTCTCATACAGATCGTGCCTATCTACCGAATCAGACAAATAACCGCTACTCCTGTTAGTCTTTTTCTTATTATTCTTTCTAGTCATCAGTCCTAACCACCTTGAAAGATTACTTAAAACAAGCGCAAGCCGCGACGAATGATACCAGATGAAGAGAAAAATATCGTGCACCCAAAAACACTTGGCGCGTGCTTTTCTTCCAGTCTCGTTCTACTGTGGAAACAAATATGGGATGATCTGAATGTTGCGGATACATCGAAACTACCAGATACCTAGAATACTAGAATGACAACTATTAAGAATTTGCTTATGGTCTACCACTCCGAAGGTGGCGAGACGCAGAAACTCGCTCAGTCGATCATAAAAGGGATAAAAATGCAGACCGTCCCGACTCTGAATATTTCAATTCAAGATTCGATAAATGTGAAGGCGAACAAGGTATTAGAAGCCGACGCCGTAATCTTGGGAACCTCTGAAAATTTCGGTTATATGGCGGGAGCTATGAAACATTTTTTTGACAGAATTTACTATCCTTGCCTGGAAAAAAAAAGAGGCTTGCCATACGCGTTATTCGTAAGGGCTGGTAACGATGGTTCGGGTGCGGTAGCTTCTATCGAAAAAATAGCATTAGGACTCGCGTGGAGGAGAATATCCACGCCACTTATTTTTTCGGGCGAAATAACTAGGTTTGACCTACTCAAATGTGAAGAATTTGGTGCCACAATTGCTACTGGGTTGGAAGTAGGAATTTTTTAACATGGCTATGTCCATTTAGATCTGTTACCTTTCCGGATCGAAATCGATAGGGCTAAAAAATGGAAGTATCGGATTACAGGTTTCCAACCCGAGGAACGCGAGTAGACATCAGAAAAACAGGTTTGGATCCTAATTTTTGGTATCCCGTAGCCAGATCTAGGGATTTAAAGCCCGGTAAAGCACTAGACGTTTCCTTCGCTGGGAAGCCCATAGTCATTGTAAGACCGAAACATAGACCCCCCTTCGCGTTAGAAAACAAATGTGCTCATAGGCAAGTCCCTCTACACGTTGGGGCCGTTGATGGTGATCGAATCAAATGCGGATATCACGGATGGGAATACAACTCTGAAGGGCTCTGCGTTAACATCCCCTATTTCAAGGATTGCAAAAGCTCTGAAAATAAGATTTTAAGCTACCCCACTAGAGAAGATTACGGTCTAATATTTATTTTCCCGGGGGAGGAAAAAACAGCTGATAATGTTCAGTTCCCACAGATACCGGGAGCCTCTAATAGTGATTACAAGATTCGTTACCTAGACAGAAAAGTGGGTTGTCATTATAGCTTTATGCACGAAAACTTAATGGATATGAACCACCAATTTCTGCATAGACGACTTATGGGTGGAATAAAAACCATATTTTTAGAAAATCGACAAGGAGAGAACTGGGTTGAAACCGATTATACCTTTAAGCGCAATGCGGGAAAACAACCGCTCGGGGAAAAATTCATGCTCGGCAAACGACCAACTGCTGCCGGAGTCAGAGACCGAGATATTATGACCATTAGAACAGAGTATCCATATCAAACGTTAAAGTTCTGGACCGCGGGAAGCGTTGAACCTGCTTTAGATCTGTGGAACGTATATATACCGATAGACGCTGAGCAAAGATCCAATCATACTTTCGGATTGATGATGATCAAACGCCCGTCGACTAGATTGTTACTTGAACTTTTCTGGCCATTTATCATTTGGTTTACAAATGGAATCTTTGCCGAAGATAGATGGATTTGCGAACTAGAACAAAAAGCCTACGAAAAACAAGGCGAGGATCAGAACAGAGAAATATTCCCGGCCATAATACAACTAAGAAACATGTTAACGGCCAACGGAGTACCCATAAGAAACTATTTTTAGCAAATTGTTCTGGAGGATTTCTCTGTTATCCAATTCCTGGGCACTAGGAAACGCTCCAACAGCTCCGATTCCCGCTCCTTAAAATTTTCGCTAACGTCATACGGCCAAGAAACAGTCGGGGGCAACGAAGCTAAAATAGAATTTATTCTGCCTCCAAATTGAAGACCAAAAAGCGTTCCTCTGTCGTGAACTAAGTTGAATTCAACGTATCGTCCTCTTCGATACTTTTGAAACGATCGCTCTTCATTACCATATTGTAAGTTGCGTCGCCTTTCAACAATCTTTAAATAGGTCGAAGAAAAAGCATTTCCCACATCTTTAATGAAATCAAAACAATTTTGAAACGGCCAATAATTTAGATCGTCAAAAAACAAACCACCTATGCCTCTATGCTCCGACCGATGCTTTACCCGAAAATAATCGTCACATTGAGCCTTAAATTCTGAATAAACATTTTCCCCATAAGGCCTACAAGCTTTTTCTGCCGCTTCATGCCAACTTACCGCATCATCTACGAAACCAATAAAAGGGGTAAGATCGAAACCACCACCAAACCACCAGACCGCCTTCTCTTTCGAAGTTGTAGAAAACAAACGGAGATTTTCATGGGCAGTTGGAACGTATGGATTTCTAGGGTGAGATACAATAGATAGGCCGATTGCTCGGAACGCGGCCCCCTTTAAATCGGGTCTTTTAGCGCTTGCTGCCTCCGGCAAGGATTCTCCCGAGATACTAGAAAAATTAACGGCGGTTTTTTCAAAGACCTCACCGTTGCTCAATACGATCGTGCGACCAGTACTACGAGATCCCTTACCCCATTTGTCTTCTTGTTTAGACGCTACTTTATCCAAATCCATTAGGCTTTTAACAAACTTAGATTGTTCGGAAAACAACCAACTTTCCACTACTTCTATTTTCGACTCGTCCATTAGGTTCTTTATCGTCTCAATCTTTAATTCACTCAGGCACTTATAAAAAGGCAAGTTAACTGTTAGTGTTATACCATTAACTTAATTATAAAAGAAAGGAAGATTCTCTACTTTGGAAAGACGAGCTGAAATCAACCGAACTACTAAAGAGACGAGTATTTTCGTATGCATTGATCTTGATGGTAGCGGGAAGGGACATCTAGAAACCGGGATACCGTTTTTGGAGCACATGTTAGAACAAGTTGCTAAACACGGATGTTTTAACCTTACGGTGAAGGCTGAGG
This sequence comes from uncultured Gammaproteobacteria bacterium, assembly GCA_964642505.1. Taxonomy (GTDB): domain Bacteria; phylum Pseudomonadota; class Gammaproteobacteria; genus TMED69. Next base: position 45,219 of record CAZXQY010000007.1, read on the forward strand.
GAGACCTTGAGATAGACGCTCATCATACCGTTGAAGATATTGGCATAACACTCGGGCAGGCTGTAGAGAAAGCTTTAGGGCCTAAAACCTCCATCAGACGCTACGGGTACTCTTACGTTCCACTCGATGAATCGCTGTCTCGCGTTGTTCTTGACCTTTCTGGCCGTCCAGGCCTTGATTATCATGTTGATTTTCCGAGATCACAAGTAGGTGGGTTTGACGTAGATCTATTTGCGGAATTTTTTCAAGGATTCGTCAATCACTCCCGATGTACGTTACATATAGACTGTCTTAAGGGAGACAACTCCCACCACATTATTGAGACCGTATTCAAAGCTTTTGGTAGAGCATTACGAATAGCTGTAGAAATAGATCCGAGAATGAAGAACCAACTACCGACCACCAAAGGTGCTCTTTGACAAGTGCAGAAAATAGCCATCATAGATTATGGTGGGAGTAATCTACGCTCCGTTTTTAAGGCTTTGGACAAGGTGGCTGGTCGAAAAGCCAAGGTTATTGTCAGTTCTGATACCAAGGAGATCACACGAGCCGACAAAATTGTTTTTCCTGGACAAGGAGCAATAGGAGAATGTATGAATCAGCTCCACAGCGCTGGCTTAGACAACGCTATAAAAGAATTTTGTAAATTCAGGCCGTTTTTAGGCATTTGCCTGGGATTCCAATCTCTTATGGCAAATAGCGAAGAAGACAATGGGACTAGGTGCTTGGGAATAATAGACGGCTCCGTACAACGATTCCAAAAAACAATTGGTTTGGCTGATCGGGAAATTTCGGCGAGAAAAATCCCTCACATGGGTTGGAATAATGTTTTTTGGAAAAAAGTTCACCCGCTAATCCGGGGAATAAGCAGCGAAACCCGATTTTATTTCGTCCACAGCTATTTTGTGCGCCCTTCTGACCCGAACCTAATTATCGGAGAAACAAATTATTTGACCCGATTTTCATCGTCCATAGGTTTTGAAAATATTTTCGCAACCCAATTTCACCCAGAAAAAAGTTCTTCTGCAGGACTCAAAATGTTGGGGAATTTTATCCAATGGAATGGAAACGACTATTAGAACATCCTTAGTTAGTTTCTTGTTTTCGCCTGATCGCCCTATAACCGATATCAGAGCGACAGAAGAAATTTTCATCTTTTACGAAACTAATTCCGTCGTAAGATGCAGCCTGAGCTCTCTCAATATCGTCACCCATCCCAACCACGCACAGTACTCTACCCCCATTAGATACAACAGTTCCGTCGATAACCCTGGTGCCAGCGTGAAATATTTTAAGATAAGATTTATCCGATGCCTCTGCCAGTCCTGAAATAGACATACCTGTTTTATATAAACCGGGGTAACCTTTCGCGGCTAGCACTACTCCAACCGAAGTTTTTTCATCGAACTCCAACTCCAAGTTCTCCGTTTTTCCATCCAAGATCTGTAAGCAAGTCGCCACAAGATCTGTTTTAAGTCGTGATAATATAGGCTGGGTTTCAGGGTCTCCAAGTCTACAATTAAATTCGAGTACTTTGGGTGCACCATCCGAATCAATCATTAAACCGGCGTACAGGAAACCTGTATAGGGCTTACCTTCTTTCCTGAGGCCGCTGAGAGTAGGTCGAATGATATCTTCCTGGATTTTTTTCTCAAGAGTTTTATCTAGAACCGGCGCGGGTGAATAGGCTCCCATTCCTCCCGTATTAGGGCCTTTGTCCCCATCATCCCGAGCCTTATGATCCTGAGAAGAAGCAAAAGGTACGCTGTGATAACCATCCGTCATACAAATGTAGCTTAGTTCCTCGCCTTCAAGAAACTCTTCGACAACTATTTGAGTCCCAGCTATCCCGAACTCATTTTTCAAAAGAATTGACTCTACGATTTCTTCCGCTTCAGATATATGGGAGGAAATGAAAACACCTTTCCCAGATGCCAGTCCATCCGCTTTAATGACAATTGGAAACTTAACCTTCCTTAAATAATCTAACGCCCTTTCTATCTCGTCAAAACTCTCGTACCGAGCCGTAGGAATACCATGGCGGATCAAAAATTCTTTAGCAAACACCTTAGAACCCTCTAAGACGGCCGCCGACTTCGTAGGGCCAAAACATTTAAGGTTCCTCTTCTTGAAGCTGTCTACTATCCCAGCTACCAAAGGAGCTTCTGGCCCAACGACAGTAAGGTCTATTTTTTCTCGCTCAGCAAATTCGGCAAGTCCATTCAAATTATCTGGCTCAATGGAAATATTCTCGACCTTACTCTCTAACAGAGTGCCTGCATTACCTGGAGCGCAATAAACTTTGTCTACATAAGGTGGCTCGGAACACTTCCACGCTAACGCATGCTCACGACCTCCCCCTCCAACTATCAAAATTTTCATTTTTACACCCGTAACTATTTTTTAGCTAGTGCTTGAAATGGCGTCGCCCAGTGAAGACCATCGTAATAGCGTTATCGTTAGCTGCTTCAATCACCTCTTCATCACGCATAGAACCGCCCGGTTGAATAACCGCGGTAACACCCTGCTTCACCGCCTCGTCAATGCCGTCTCTAAACGGGAAGAAGGCGTCAGAAGCCATGACGGCTCCTGAAACACTAAAGCCCGCGTCCTTCGCTTTCATCCCCGCCAATCTGGCGCTGTATATTCGACTCATTTGACCGGCGCCTATTCCAATGGTTAACCCGTTTTGAGCAAATACAATAGCATTAGATTTCACAAAGGCCGCCACTTTCCAAGCGAAATGCAGATCCCTTTCTTCATCTGGTGTGGGCTTCCGTTTGGTTACTACCCTGAAGCCTAAATTAGTAAGATTGCCTGATTCAATCTTATCCTTTTCTTGGATCAAAAATCCCCCGGACACGCTTTTCATATCCCAGTTGTTTTCTTGATCTGTTGAATAGTGTGACAACTCTAAAGCTCTAACATTTTCTTTTTTTGCAAAAACCCGCAGAGAACTTTCGTCAAATTTAGGAGCGACTATCACTTCTACAAATTGCCTATCCAGAACTTGATTAGCGAGCCCCTCGGTTACGGGGCGATTAAACGCTATCACTCCGCCAAAAGCGGAGGTAGAATCAGCAGAGTAAGCCATATTATATGCTTCTTCCGCCGAATGGCTTTCAGCCACTCCACAAGGATTTGCGTGCTTAACGATAACACAGCTCGGGGCCGAGAAAGATTGAACACATTCATTAGCGGTATCAGCATCTACCACATTATTGAAAGAAAGTTGCTTGCCGGCCAGTTGTCGGCAACCTGCGATACCATTCGGCTCATGCGCTTCCAAAAGATATAGCGCCGCTTCCTGGTGAGGGTTTTCTCCATACCTCAGAAGTTTTTTTCTCTCGAGGGAAATTTTTTTTTCAAACGGAAATTGGGAACCTAACTCTTCCTGACTAGATGCTAAATAATTCGCGATTTTCTCATCGTAACCAGCAACGTGTCTAAATGCCTTAACCGCTAACGAAAGCCTCTTATCTACAGGTATAAGTTGGCCATCAGATAAGCAAGCAATAAGTTCCGGATAATCACCGGGGTCGCAGACAACCGTGACCCGGCTATGGTTTTTGGCGGCTGCTCTTAAGAGAGCCGGGCCCCCAATATCAATATTTTCTATTGCGTCTTCAAAAGTAACGTTTTCTTTAGAGATCGTTTCCTCGAACGGATATAAATTTACCACCACAAAGTCGATAGTCCGAATCCCCAATTCCTCCATTATCTTAGAATCGACTGCACTCCTTCCTAAAATGCCACCGTGCACCTTAGGATGTAACGTCTTTACCCTGCCCCCCATTACTTCGGGATGGCCTGTATAGTCGGAAACTTCCATCACCGGCACGTCCGCAGCTCCAAGAGTCTTAGCACTTCCTCCTGTAGAAATTATCCCTATATTATTTTTAATCAATTCTCTCGCCAAGCCTATTAAATGCTTTTTATTTGAAACACTTATCAAAGCCCAACGGCGAAAACTTTTTACCATAATTATTTCTCGAACATCCCGTATTTTCTTAACTTCTTCCGCAAAGTTACCCGATTAATCCCTAAGATACCGGCCGCTTTCGACAAATTGCCTTTTGTTTCTTTCATCACTACTTCAAACAGGGGTTTTTCTAGTTGGCTGAGGGTTAAAGCATGGAGGTTCGTCGGGTACTCTCCATTTAAATCGCTAAAATACTTTTCTAGCGAACGCTTTACTAAAATACTTACAGGTAGATCCTCGTTTTCGCTTTCCATATTCTTAGATTTCAAATTGCTGTTTCAACTTTGTAATAAAATTCATTTGCTCGAATGAAGATTCTAACCTTTTAACAAGAGCCACAGGGAATTTAATATCGGGTGGTATAT
>CAZXQY010000008.1:0-45100 GCA_964642505.1 uncultured Gammaproteobacteria bacterium
CTCGATATTGAGAGTTTGCTGGCCCACGTTCCAGGTCCCGATTTCCCGACTGCAGGAATAATAAATGGAGCGGAGGGTATTCAAGAAGCTTATAGAACTGGCCGAGGTCGTATATATGTGCGAGGCAAAGCATCTGTCGAAGAAACTCAGGCCGGTCAACAGACAATAGTTATTTCTGAATTACCATACCAGGTAAATAAATCCCGTTTCATAGAAAAGATTGCTGAACTTGTGCAGGAAAAAAAATTAGAAGGAATAAGCCCGGAGGGTTTGAGGGATGAATCTGACAAAGACGGAATGAGGGTGGTGATCGAGTTAAAAAGAGGGGAGAACGGAGAGGTATTCTTAAATAACTTGTACCGGCATACCCAGATGCAAGCTGTTTTTGGCGTAAATATAGTTGCTTTGGTGGACGGGCTGCCTAGGACATTGAATCTCCTAGAAGTTTTAGAATCTTTCCTGAGGCATCGGCGGGAGGTGATCACCAGGCGCTCTCTTTTTGAATTGCGAAAAGCACGGGAGAGGGCATGTACTCTAGAAGGTTTGGCGGTCGCTTTAGCGAATATCGACGAAGTTGTAGATTTGATCAAAACGTCGAAAACGCCGGCAGAGGCCAGAGAAAAGCTTACGGGGGTCCGTTGGGTTCCTGGTTCTGTTGTAGAACGAATGATAGAGGGTGTCAATGGTACCCAAAGAAAGGACCTTCGCCCGGTTAGGCGATTGACTGAAGCTGGGTACCAGCTTGACGAAGGTCAGGCGAAAGACATACTTGAGATGAGGTTACAGAGACTGACCGGACTGGAGCAAGATAGGATTCTGAAAGAATATGGTGAGGTTAACAAACGAATTCTTGAGTTGCTAGCGATTATTGAAAATCACGCGACGCTTATGGAAGTAATTCGATCAGAGCTCTGCGAGATAAAGGAGGTCTATGGAGAATCTCGGAAAACTGAAATAAGTGCTGTAAAAGAGAATCTCTTGTTAGAGGATTTGATTCCTGAGGAAGATGTTGTTGTGACGTTTTCTCATGCGGGCTACGCTAAAAGCCAATCAATGGATACTTACAAGCAACAGAAGAGAGGTGGGAGCGGGAAAACTGCAGCGACTACGAGAGAGGAAGATTTCGTAGAAAATCTTTATGTAGCCCGTTCTCACGACACGCTTTTATGTTTTTCTGATAAAGGGAAAGTATATTGGCTAAAAGTTTATCAAATCCCTCAAGGAGGTAGAACAGCTAGGGGAAGGCCCTTGGTTAACCTTCTGCCTTTGGAGGAGGGAGAGCGGATAACGGCGGTGTCTCCGGTAAGGGATTTTGATCCAAACCTCTATGTTGTAATGGCGACCGCTAATGGCATTATAAAAAAAACGTCTTTAGCGAGTTTTTCTAGGCCGCGCCCCTCGGGGATAATCGCGGTTAACTTGACTGAAGGTGATCACCTCATCGGGGCTATTTTAACGGACGGGTCTGCCGATTTGATGCTAGTCAGTTCGGGTGGAAAGGCAATTCGGTTTTCGGAGGAAAGGGTTAGGGAGATGGGAAGAATTGCTAGGGGAGTAAGAGGAATAGCTTTGGATAAAAATGCTGAGGTGATAGCGTTGATGTCTATGTCAGGAGACGAGACTATCTTGACTGTGACGGAAAACGGTTATGGGAAAAGAACTAGATACGAGGAATTTCCGTTGCGGGGGCGAGGAGGAAAGGGTGTAATTACTATCCAAACAAACGAAAGAAATGGAAAGGTTATCGGGGCTGCTTCAGTAAGCGAAGAGGACGAGATTATGCTGATAACTGATCGAGGAACTTTGGTTAGACAAGCTGTCACAGGCATTTCCATTATCGGCCGAAATACCCAGGGCATTCGACTTCAAAAGTTCAGGGATGACTCCGAACAAGTAGTGGGATTGCAACCTGTTGTAGATGATTTGAGTGGCGAAGAGTAGCCATATTAGTAGAGTAACGTAAGGGGTGGCGCGAGGAATCAATCAGGAATATTTACGAAGAAGTCTGACATGGTAGAAGAAGATAAGCTAGGTTCTCTACGGAATGAGATAGACGCGATAGACGATAAACTTTTAGAACTCTTGAACCGACGTGCGTCAATTACGAAGTCTGTAGGGGATGTAAAAAGAGAAGCTGGTGGCAGAGTAGAATACTATCGTCCAGATCGAGAAGCCGAGGTATTAAGTCGTCTAAAGAACGCGAATGAAGGTCCGCTAACTAACAAAACTGTGGTTAGCCTGATGCGGGAAATCATATCAGTGTGCCTTTCCCTAGAAAAGGTTTTGAGAGTTGCCTATTTAGGGCCGGAGGGTACTTATACGCACGCCGCTCTTAAGGAGCGTTTTGGTTCTGCTGTCGAAAGTGTGTCTTGTGAAGATATCCCCGAGGTTTTTAAGCTCGTTGAGGCGGATCGCAGTGATTACGGAGTGGTACCGATCGAGAATTCTTCTGGAGGCTCGGTAAATCAGACGTTGGACTGTTTGAGTACTACGAAAGCAAAAATAATTGGCGAAGTGACCATTCCGATAAGGCACCAGCTATTAAGCAAAGCCGATAATTTGGCGAGTATCTTAAAAATCTTTGCGCACGACCAAGCTCTTTTGCAATGCTCTGCTTGGTTACGAGAAAATCTATACGGGGTCGAGCTAATTAGGGCTAGTAGTAATGCAGCTGCGGCCAAAAAGGCGGAAGAGGGGAAGAGGGCGGCGGCAATAGCTAGTATGGAGGCGGCCGAAATTTACAATCTTCAGGTTCTGGCTTCAAATATTGAAGATTCAGTGGGAAATTCGACTCGTTTTTTGGTATTAGGGAAGGAGTCACCTAGATCTACCGGGGCAGACAGGACATCGGTAATGTTTAGCACCTCAAATGTCGCTGGTTCTTTGTATGGGTTACTGGAAGTTTTGGCGGAGGCTGGAATAAGCATGTCAAGAATAGAGTCCAGACCTTCGGGGGCGGGTTTGTGGGACTATATGTTTTTTGTAGATTTTTTGGGTCACTCTGATGATTTTTCTGTAAGCGAAGCTATTGTTAAGATGAAGTTGAAATGCCATATTTTTAAGATACTTGGCAGCTATCCTAGATCGGTATTGTAGAAAAATATAAGGTTGGCATTAATGATAAATCGTTTGCTGATAGTGGGAGTTGGGCTTATTGGTGGGTCCGTTGCTCTTGCTCTAAGAAGAGCAGGGTTTGTCGAAAGTATAATTGGATTGGGTAGATCCCAAAAGAACCTAATCGCTGCGAGACAACTTGGAATTATCGATGAAATTGCGCTGAATTTGAGTGACGCTGTAGAATCTGCGGATATGGTGTTGCTAGCCGTGCCCGTAGGATCTACTAGAAATATTCTAAGGGCGTTAAAGCCGTTTTTGAATGATAAGGTAGTCATTACCGATGTAGGCAGTGTGAAAGGCCAAATAGTAGCGGATGCCAGAGAAGTTCTCGGGAAATATTTCAATCGTTTTGTACCTGGGCACCCCGTTGCAGGTTCTGAAGAACGAGGCTCCAAGGCTGCTTATGCCGATTTATTTGCTAGCCATCATGTTTTACTTACGCCGACTGAGGCGACGGAAACGGATGCCGTAGGGTTAGTCAAGTCAATGTGGGAGGCTACCGGAGCGTTAGTTTCACTGTTGGATGATAAAACGCATGATTTCAAGCTAGCAATCACCTCTCATTTACCACACGTTCTAGCTTACAGTTTGATGGGACTGATAGCTTCTAAGGGTGGGGGAAGATCGTTTAAGGGTTTTATGGCGGGCGGGTTCAGAGATACCACAAGAATAGCTTCTAGCGATTCCGAAATTTGGACAGATATTTTGCTCAATAATCAAACAGAAGTTCTGTCGGCGTGCTTACATTATAAGGAACAATTAATTGAATTTGAGGAAGCCCTCAACAAAAAAGATAGTGAACGACTTAGGAAATTGATCGAGGGCGCGAAGAAAACGAGAGACGAATGTATTTTGCCCGACGCAAATTACCATGAAGAATAGATTTTTTGCTAATGGTGGGAAAGAGTTGCAGGGCAATTTGATAATGCCTGGCGACAAATCGATATCACATAGAGCGATAATGTGCGGCGCTTTGGCTAAGGGCGTGACAAAAGTGACGAATTGTTTGATGGGGGATGATGTTAAGGCTACCATCAGAGCATTTAAATGCCTGGGTGTTCAGTTCGAGCTTGATGGTTCGGAAAGTTTACTTATAACAGGTAAGGGACGGGATCTTGCTGGGCCTATTACTAGTATTCATCTGGGTAACTCTGGGACGTCCATGAGGCTGATGACAGGTATTTTGTCCGGTCTAAATATATCTGCCGAGTTAGATGGAGATTCATCACTCAGATCAAGGCCAATGGCTAGGATAGCTACTCCGTTGCGAACGATGGGAGCCAATATAAAACTGAGAGACGGAAACATCCCTCCGGTCAATATTTATCGGGCACAGGGTTTGAAGGCAATAGAGTATGTTCTACCCGTAGCTAGCGCCCAAGTTAAGTCCGCTATTTTATTTGCAGCCCTATTTGCCGAAGGAACTACGATCGTCAAAGAAAAAGTGGCGACTAGAGATCATACTGAGCGGATGTTTGAACGGTTTGGGGTTGACTTGGCCTATTCCGAAAAGGGGGTAGCTATTCGAGGCCCCGATGTTTTGCGTTCAGTGGATCTAGACGTTCCAGGTGACATTTCTTCTGCTGCTTTTTTCCTTGTAGGGGCTATTATCTGCAGATCTGGTAGATTGAGAATTAGTGATGTTGGGCTAAATCCTACGAGAATCGGAGTAATAGAAATACTAAGGCAAATGGGAGCTAAATTAGATATTAAAAATGAGAGATTAGTGGGTAATGAGCCCGTCGGCGATATCGTAGCTTACCCGTCTCCGCTTGAAGGTATCACTATAGATTCCACTTTAATAGCGTCGGCTATCGACGAATTTCCTATTATATTCATAGCTGCTGCTTGTGCGAAGGGCAAAACAATTTTGAGGGCGGCGAAAGAACTTCGCCATAAAGAAAGCGATAGGCTTGAGGTTATGGCAAAGGGATTGGACGCTATCGGAATTGACGTCCAAGTTTTCGATGACGGACTAGAAATAACAGGAGGTGAAATAGAAGGGGGTTCAATCGACGCGAACGGAGATCACCGGGTTGGTATGGCTTTCGCTATCGCTTCTTTAAGATCCAGGCGAGAGATACTCATAAATAATGCCGCTCAAATTAGCACTTCTTTTCCTAACTTTTTTGAAGTGGCAGAAACGGCTGGACTCAGGATAGGATGGTAGAACCGAATCAGATCCCTATTATCACTATAGATGGACCAGGAGGTACTGGGAAAGGTACTCTGGCCCTACGATTAACGAGATGGTTAGGGTGGCATTTTTTAGATTCGGGGGCGCTCTATAGGACCCTTGGTTTTCTGGTTCTGAAGCAGCAAATTTCTCTAAATGATGGCGAAAAGATTTTGGAAGTTGCCTCAAATATGAATATACACTTCGACGACGATGGGTTGGAGAACATGGTGTTCCTGAATGGATGTAATGTTACGAATTTGATTCGAACGGAGGAATGTGGGGCGTTTGCCTCGGAATTAGCTGCTGTCCGGCTTGTTCGAGGAACTTTGTTAAAAAGACAACGTGATTTTTTAACGGTTCCGGGTTTAGTAGCCGATGGCCGCGATATGGGAACTACGGTGTTTCCCGACGCAAATTTAAAGATTTATTTGACAGCAAGCATCGAAGAAAGGGCCCAAAGGCGTCATAAGCAGTTGAAACAAAAAGGAATCACTGCTAGACTCGCGCGACTCTCTGAAGACATTAGGTTGAGGGACGATCGAGATAGGCAGAGGCAAGAATCGCCGATGAAGCCAGCTTCAGATGCAGAGATAGTAGATACGACAGGGTTGTCGATTGCCGAAGTAGAGCAGTCTATTAGGCGACTCGTCAAGTCGCGATTTGGGGAGTCGTTTGATAAATAACATAGTAGATGAATTACAAGAAGTCTGAAATGCCCGAAAGTTTTGCGGAATTATTTGAAAAAAGTGCGGTAGAGGCGCGGATGCGCCCCGGTACTATAGTGACCGGAGAGGTCATCGACGTAGGATCAGACTTTGTCGTAGTCAATGCCGGTTTGAAGTCAGAAGGTATAATTCCTGTAGAGCAATTCAAAAATGAGGAGGGGCAAGTCGAAATTAGCGTGGGAGAAAAGGTCGACGTGGCTCTGGATACTGTTGAAGACGGTTACGGTGAGACTAGACTATCTAGAGAGAAGGCTAAACGCGCTCAGGCTTGGATTGAACTAGAGTCGGCATGTGAGAAGCAAGAAACTGTAAGTGGAGTGATTACAGACAAAGTCAAAGGTGGCTTTACCGTCGATGTGAATAGTATTCGAGCGTTTCTGCCTGGTTCTCTGGTGGACGTCCGCCCAGTCAAGGATATGGGTTACCTTGAGGGGAAGCCTTTAGATTTTAAGGTCATAAAAGTCGATAAAAAAAGAAATAATGCAGTGGTATCAAGACGTGCCGTAGTTGAAAGCGATAATTCTGTTGAGAGAGAGACGCTTCTAAATAATATGGTAGAAGGTGCTGAAATGAGTGGTTTGGTTAAAAACCTAACGGACTACGGCGCATTTGTCGATTTAGGCGGAGTAGACGGTCTTCTTCATATAACCGATATGGCCTGGAAGCGAGTCAAACACCCTTCAGAGCTTGTAAATGTTGGCGACGAGATCAAGGTAAAAATATTGAAGTTTGACCAGGCTACGAATCGCGTTTCCTTAGGACTGAAACAATTGGGAGAAGATCCATGGGTCGATGTATCTAGGAGATATCCGGAGGACTCTCGACTGGTTGGCAAAGTTTCGAATATCACCGACTATGGTTGCTTTGTGGAGATTGAAGAGGGAGTAGAAGGTTTAGTACACGTTTCTGAAATGGATTGGACAAACAAGAATGTCCATCCCTCCAAGGTAGTGCATGTGGGAGAGGAAGTTGAGATTAAGGTTTTAGATATAGACCAAGAAAGAAGGCGAATTTCGTTGGGGATGAAACAATGTAAGCCTAATCCATGGGAAGAATTTTCATCGAGGCATGAAAAGAACGATCGGGCTACGGGAATAATTAAATCGATTACCGATTTCGGAATATTCATTGGCCTAGAGGGAGGAATAGACGGGCTGGTTCATTTATCCGATTTGTCCTGGGAAGATCCAGGAGAGGATGCGGTGAGGAATTATAAGAAAGGTGATGAGATAGAGGCTGTGGTGCTGGCAGTCGATGCGGAAAGGGAAAGAATTTCCCTGGGCATAAAACAGTTAGATCAAGATCCTTTTTCGACCTACGTTGCTCAAAATCCTAAGGGCAGTCTAGTCACTGGCGTCGTAACCAGCGCTGAGGCAAAAAATGCAGTCCTAGAAATGGCTGAAAATGTTGAAGGAATGATAAAAGGCTCTGAACTTTCTAATGATCCTGTCGACGATATCAGGCAGAATCTTAAAGAAGGAGATTCTTTGGAAGCTCTTATTATCGGCGTTGATAGGAAAAGAAGAATAATTAATCTTTCGGTTAGAGCCAAAGAAAGCGAAGAAGAGGCCGCAGCGTTGGAGGAGTATGGTACCGATAATGGAGGAGCGCGCGCAACCTTGGGTGATCTTCTGAAAGAGCAGATGGATACTAAAGACTAAAGTGATAGCACCTTAATTTAAGTGAGAAACTTGAAAATAAGAGATCGAATGGATGACTAAATCGGAACTAATAGAAGTCCTGGTGAGAAAACAAGCGCACCTAAGTTATAAAGATGTTGAGTTGGCCGTGAAGACTGTTCTTGACTTAATGTCTGAGTCTCTGGCTGAAGGAGGACGAATTGAGATAAGGGGCTTCGGTAGTTTTTCTCTCCATTATAGGCCACCGAGATTAGGACGTAATCCAAAATCCGGCGAGCCAGTTTCTTTGTCTGAAAAGCATGTTCCGCATTTTAAACCTGGAAAAGAATTGCGAGAGAGAGTGAATGAAGGAGCGAAGGACGATAAAATTCGGCAAACCATTTGAGCCACCTAACTCGCAGTGCGTAAAGCAAGCGAGGCAAGCAGTTAGAGGGGTTTGGGGGTAATGTCATTGGTATCGCGTTTAATATTCGTTAGTTTCGTTGGACTTCTGTTTATAGTAGGGTTTTTTTTTAATTTAAGAAATGAACAATCGATCGTAGTAGACTATATCGTCGGTAGCGGAAGTTTTAGGGTGTCGTGGGTAGTTTTAGTCTCGATGTTGACGGGGGGTGCCGTTGCGCTAGTGTCCCTTTTTCCTTTCTATCTTAGAAATATTCTGAATATGAGACGGCTTAATAGAAGGATAAAAAAGTCGACTCTTTAACCTGTCTCAATGAAATAATTCTATAACAATAGAAGTCGATTGATTTTATTATCCAAAAAGAATTAATAATTTGAAATGGAATCCGAAAAGAGTAAACCTTTGATAGTTGCGTTGGATTTCTCTTCCCTTGACGAGAGTTTGATCTTTTTAGATAAAATCGATCCAAATCTCTGCCGAGTAAAGATCGGGAAGCAATTATTTGTAAATGAAGGGCCGGCTGCGGTAAAAAAGGTTTGTGGTTTGGGGTTTGAAGTGTTTCTCGATTTGAAGTTTCACGATATCCCACATACGGTTAGAGCAGCTTGTTTGGCAGCAGCGGACTTGGGCTGTTGGATGGTGACTGTGCATGCTTCGGGAGGTCGTGCAATGTTGGAGACCGCTTCTAACGCCTACGCGAATTTAAGAGCCCCTCCTTTGTTGGTTGGAGTGACTATCTTGACTAGTCTGTCTGAAACACAGTTATCTGAGGTCGGTTATTCTGGTAGCCTACAGGGGAACGTTGAGCAGCTTGCTATTCTCAGCCAATCCAGTGGCCTGGATGGAGTAGTTTGCTCGCCGATTGAACTAGCTTTGTTGACGTCTGCAACCCCCGACAATTTTCTGTTGGTGACCCCAGGTGTCAGGTTTCAAGGTGATAATCACGATGATCAAACGCGCATATCTACTCCGGAAGAAGCATTGGGAAATGGTGCGGATTATCTAGTTATGGGCAGATCAATTGTGAGTTCTACTAATCCAGTAGAACGTATTTCACTAATCAACGATCTCTCAACTAACACTTAGTATCATATTGACCACGCTTTTCCTTTCGTATGAGAACGAAGAGTTTAACCACTGATGTTTTGAAACTGCCGAAATTAGACGGTTCTTTGACTAATTGCTTTTGGGTCGGTTTGTCCGGTTCTGGTCGTATTTTAGCGCTGGCCGAGGCCGCTAAATCGTCGCCTGTTCCTTGCGTCTATGTCGTCAATACTTCTTCTGAAATAGCGATCGTCGCTCGAGATTTGAAATTTTTTGACTCAACAATTCCAATCCAAGTAGTTCCTGATTGGGAAACCTTACCTTACGATAGATTTAGTTCACACAGGGAAATTGTTTCTCAACGAATACTCGTTTTAAATAGGATCGTCGCTTTAAATCAAGGAGTAGTGGTGATTTCTTTGCGTAGTTTATTGCAAAGAATTGCACCACGAAGTTGGATTTCAGAGAATTCGTTTACGCTCAAAGTTAATGAAATTCATGGGCGTGACGATTTGGTGAGCAGGTTGCGGGCGTTAGGTTATGTCCAACAGCGACAGGTTAATGAACTTGGAGATTTGGCTGTTAGAGGCTCTATTATCGATGTATTTCCGATTGGGGAAAGTCATCCTGTAAGACTAGATTTTTTAGATGAGACGTTAGAATCCATTCGTTATTTTAGTACGACTGACCAACGTTCTTCTGGAAATAAAAATAGTACGAAATTCCTTCCTGCCAGAGAGTTTCCAATGGATCCCGATTCCATCGCTCGATTTAAAAAGAATTGGCGTCTGCAGTTTGGTTCGGAAAGATCAAGCATTTATGACGATGTCTCGTCAGGTATTTGTTCTGCAGGCATTGAATATTATCTCCCTTTTTTCTTTTTAAAAACTGATTCTGTTTTAGACTATTTGCCGACTGATTCGGTTTTTATGTTTAACGACGATGTCAAAAGTAGTGCCGACCAGGTAGTAGATCAGTACCAAGCGAGGTTTGAATCTCTTAAGGAGGTTGGCGAACGGCCGATCTTGGAGCCCCACTATCTTCTTGAAAATTGGATCAAGTTGGAAGAAAGGTTATTGGACAGTAGTAAGCTATATTTCGCTTCCCGATTTGATGGTGTTGGAGAACGAGAATCGGTCACTTTTTCTCAAACGAAGAAAGGACTGAAATTTCAATTCAAAATAACCTCCACCGATCCAATAGGATCTTTTGTCAAATTTTCAAAGAAAACAGAGGGGCGAATACTTATCGTTGTTCCTTCTGCTGGCAGGTGTGAAACGTTAATAGAATTATTTGGAAACCGAGATATATTTTTGGAGAAATTCGACTCATGGCACCAATTCGTAGTGTCAAAAGGTAAGTATGGTGTGGTTTGTGGGGGACTTAGTGAGGGGTTAGAAATAGTCGATCCTTCGATAAAAGTGTTGACTGAAAATGAACTATTGGGTCATGAGGATACTCCCGAGAAAAGCCGAAGAAAAAGGAAAAAGAGTGAAAGAAATTTCGATTCTATCCTTCAAAATCTTACGGAGTTAGAAATCGGAAACTCTGTGGTTCACGAAGATTACGGGGTAGGGCGATATGCCGGTTTAAAAGTCTTGACTACCGTAGGGGTCGTCGAAGAATTTGTCGAAATTGTTTACGCAGACGAAGACAAACTGTACATACCGGTTAGAAATATAGACTTGGTAAGCCGGTATTCCAGTTCGAACTCTGATAAGGCACCGTTGCACAAATTAGGTTCGGGTCAATGGGAGAAGGTTTGTAAAAAAGCTAGGAAAAAAATAAAGGATGTCGCGGCTGATATATTAGAAACTTACGCAAAAAGAGAAATGCAACGAGGTCATAAAATCGCATCAATAGATGATTCGTACTCTCTTTTTTCGGGACAATTTGAGTATGAAGAGACCGAGGACCAACAAAAGGCCATTGAAGACGTCACCGTTGATCTCAAAAGCGGCAAACCAATGGACAGACTGATTTGTGGGGATGTTGGTTTTGGTAAAACTGAAATTGCTATGCGTGCCGTTTTTCTAGCGGTAAATGCCGGTTTTCAGGTAGCCGTGTTGGTACCGACCACCCTCCTAGCAAGACAGCATTTTGAAACATTTTCAAAGAGGTTTTCTGGATGGCCTATCAGGATTGCGCAGTTATCTCGGTTGAAAGCTAGGGTGTTAGCTGAAGATATTAAAAAAGACGTTGCCTCTGGTTTGGTTGATGTGGTGATTGGAACTCAAAAACTATTAGGTTCTGATATCTCTTACGAGAATCTAGGGCTGTTGGTTATTGATGAAGAGCATAGATTTGGTGTGTCTCAAAAAGAAAAAATAAAATCTATTCGCGGTAATGTTCATATTCTTACTCTAACCGCAACACCGATCCCTAGAACCTTGAATTTTGCTTTGTCAGGCATGCGGGACCTATCCTTAGTAGCGTCGCCGCCAGATAATCGGATAGCCGTCAAAACTTATGTGTCTGAATATTCGAGCGAAATCATAAGGGAATCGGTTTTAAGGGAGCTTGGAAGAGGTGGACAAATTTATTTTATTCACAACGAGGTTAAAACGATTTTAAAAATTGCTAGGGAATTGGAAAGCATTGTTCCGGAAGCAAGAATTTCAGTAACACATGGCCAGTTGGCAGAACGAGATCTAGAAAGTAGGATGGCAGCCTTCTATTCTGGTGAAACTAATTTGTTACTATCCACAACGATAGTCGAATCGGGACTAGATTTACCTAACGCCAACACGATAATAATAAATCGGGCGGACAAGTTCGGGTTGGCGCAGCTTTATCAACTTCGAGGTAGAGTAGGTCGCTCTCATCATATGTCATACGCGCACTTGTTCGTGCCGGACAAAAAAACCTTAACCATCGACGCGTCTCGTAGACTTGATGCCATCGAATCCCTAGATCAATTAGGGATGGGTTTTTTGTTGGCGAACCACGATCTAGAAATTAGAGGAGCCGGTGAAATCCTTGGTGATGAGCAAAGTGGAGAGATAGAAGATATGGGGTTTTTTCTTTTTAACGAAATCTTATCTAGAACAGTAGAAAGTTTGAAAAAGGAAACAAAAAATGCGATCCATGCAGATTCTCGAAACGGACGAGTGGAAATAGATTTGCATATTCCAGCTTTGTTGCCGGAGAATTATTTGCCGGATGTGCATTCTCGTTTAATTTTATATAAGAGAATTTCTGCGGCCGAAGATCATGATAGTCTCATTAGTCTGCGAGAAGAAATTATCGATCGGTATGGTTTAATTGGAGAAGAGGTGCAGAATTTGTTTAAAATAGCAAAGGCTAAAGCTGACATGAAAAAGATTGGGGTGAAGAAAGTTGATTTAGGACCAAAAGGTGGGAAAATCGAGTTTAGTCCTGATACAAATGTAGCACCCGGTAAGTTGCTTCAATTGTTAGAGTCAAAGGACGGCTATAAAATGAGAGATGCCCATACTTTGGGCATCTCTAAGAATTTGAGCGAGGCTGAGGAAAGATTTAAAGAAATCGATTTCATTCAACAAAATTTAGGTGATATAGATGAGTAGAGGACTATCTTTAATTCTTGGACTTGTGATGACTCTAACGATCGCACCTCCAGTAGAATCTCGATCGTATCAAGTCGAAGTTGTTGTTTTTTCAAATGAAAATTCTCAAGTTGGAGAAGGAGAGGTTTGGGCAGATTTGAATTCTCTACCTGATTTTGAAGGATCAATACCCCTTAAATCCCAAATTCAGATTAACGACGAAGGCATTGAAGAAAATTCCGTAGATTACGTAAAGTTACCCTATGAAGTAAGGCATTTAAATTTAAAATCGAAATTCGAACTCAGCAAAGAATTAAAAATCGTTTTGTCTGAAGGCTGGAGGCAACCGAAACCCGAAGACAATATCTTTGATTATGTTTATCTTCATTCGGGAGCAGTACCAGCTTTTTCGCCAGACAACCATCTGAGTTTTCGAGAGACAGCGATTTTGACGAAGTCATTTAGTGATTTGATCGTTAAAAAATTGCAAGGAGTGGTGGGAATCAGAGTTTCACACTTACTTTACGTTGATCTTGATTTGATTTTTAGTAGCAGAGAGGGCTTGGTTAGACTTTCGGAATCCCGAAAAATTAAGTTAAAAGAGTTAAATTATTTCGACCATCCTCTCTTTGGAGTCTTGTTAATGGTATCCCCTATTGAGGATGACGGCAGCGATTAAAGTTCGACTGTTTTCAAAATTTCTACACAAATCTTGCATCCTTGAGAAAGTATTTTTCCCATGTCAGAAAGTAGAATTTCTCCTTTACCTAGTCCCGCTGCAGGATTAACGACTATTGCCATGGTAGCGTATGGAATCCCCATCTCCTTGGCGAGGCAGGCTTCGGGCATGCCAGTCATTCCGACAATGTGACAACCGTCGTTTCTCAATTTTCGTATTTCAGCGGCAGTTTCCAACCGAGGGCCTTGAGTTATTCCGTAAGTGCCAGAATCGATTAGCGTAATAGATTTAGCCGTAGCTGCGGATATAAGTTTTTCCCGTATCTTCCTGTCGTAAGGGTAAGAGAAATCGATATGTTTTAACGAAGCGTTTCCTCCTTCAAAAAACGTGGAGTCTCTACCATAGGTGTAATCTACGATTTGATCGGGCAGCACGATTTTCCCTACATCAATACCAATACCACCCACCGCCGCTGTAGCAATAATTGAGGATGCTCCTAGCTTGTGGAGGGCAGCGATATTTGCTCTGTAATTAATCAAGTGAGGCGGAAATTTAAACTTTTTGCCGTGTCTTCTTAGGAAAAGAATTCTTTTATTTCCCAGTATTCCTTCTTCAATTCTGTCAGACGGTTTTCCCCAGGTGGTATTAACTTCGTGAGTTTGGTCTTCCTCTAATCTTTCGAATTCATCGAATCCGGTTCCTCCTATAATTGCAAGAGTCATTGTTAAATTCCAGGAGTGGCGAAAATGCCTGGTAGATTCCTATAACGTCTTTTGTAGTCCATTCCGCATCCGAATAAATACTGGTCAGGAAGACGGAGGCCACAAAAATCGGTTTTTTGAAGACCTCCTCTATCGTTGACAATTTTTTCAACTAAGACTGCTGTATAGATTTTTTTTGCGCCTACTTTAAGACATTCTTCCTTAGTCTTTTGGAGTGTTATGCCGTTGTCCAGAACATCGTCGATTAGCAGAACGGTTCGTCTGGCAAAACTGTCGGGAGGTTTTCTAATCCACTTTATTTCACCTCCCGACGTGGAGTCGTTGTATCTAGTAGGGTGTATATAATCTGTTTCCAAAAGAAAATCGAGTTTGGGAAGAATCATACCTAATGGTACTACTCCTCCATTCATAAGTGCCGCAACAATAGGGAACGCTGATTTTAATTGTTTCGAAATTTCACTGGCCATTCTGTCCAAGGCTTGAGTCACCTCCATCAGGGTCGCTACTTGAGTGGCGTTGCGGAGAATAAGATTTATTTCTTCTCTATTCGACTTCAATTTTTGATTCCTCCTAACCCTTTCCTACCAGACCAATCTCGCGCGAATTGATAAGCAGTTCTTCCACTTCGAGAACCTCTTTCCAGAGCCCATTTCAGAGCAGGTTGTCGCGCTTCTTCTAATTCTGTCTTGGTGCCATCCGGGCGGAAAAATAGAATCCAGTGACATACTATGTCTAAATAGTCGTTTTGCTTATAAGGATGGAAAGAAAGCCAAATTCCAAACCTTTCAGATAACGAAATTTTTTCTTCAACTCCTTCGGAATAATGTAATTCATTGTTAATAATTTCGCTTCCTTCATTATCAGAAGTGTATTCAGGAAGAAGGTGTCGTCGGTTGCTTGTTGCGTAAATTAGGGTATTGGATGCATTTAGTAAAGATCCATCAAGAATGGTTTTTAATGCTCGATATGAAGAGTCATTCTCGTCGAAAGTCAAATCATCGCAGAATATTATGTATTGATTTTTAGTATTTTCCAATCGAGCCACTATTTCTGGTAAATCGGCCAAGAAAGATTTTTCTACTTCAACTAGGCGGAGGCCACGTCCACAATAATCGTTGAATAGTGCTTTTATAAGAGATGATTTGCCAGTTCCCCGTGGGCCCCACAACAAGACGTTGTTCGCTGGAAGACCAGCCAGGTACTGCCTAGTATTGCGTTCTATGATTTTTTTTTGGCGCTCTATAAAAAGTAAATCTCGCAGTCGAATTTGGTCGAATTCATGGATGGCTTGAAGGTAATTGCCATTTCGAGTTTTCCGCCACCGCCAAGCAGCAGCGTCCTCCAATTGATCCGATACAGTTTGGCCAAAAAGTGTTTCTAAACGAGAGACTACTTGATTGGCACGATCGAAAAACTTATCAGTGTTGTCCACAGCTCTATTCCAAATGTTGGTGTTAATTTTCTTATTCAAGAGATGAATCAGCCCGAGAATCTTGCGGTTTGACCCAGCTGGCGAAACAAGCTCTCCTTCGTTACCATTGTAAATTCACTTGTCTGACTAGGTCAAAGATCATATTTAGCAACAACTAATAAAGACGTTACCTAGTTATGACATTTGACATGGGATGGGATCGCCAGGATAAAGCTATCCCATGAGTCTTACTATTAATGCTGTACGGTGTTTTAACACATTGTTTTAGCGGAATTTATGGTTGATAATAACAAATCGTAAGTAAGCGCCTATAGGCTGCGGGATTAGCAGGATATTTATGGTGAGATGCAAATCGACCGCAGTCCTAAATTCTCGAACTTGGCTTGTGTGTTTTACATGATTCGCGCTTTGATGGGCCAATTAACTTAGATACGGTAGTACTTCATCATGACGTTACAAAATCCAATGCCGATATCGGATTTCGATGGCGAAATTTGGTATGCGATGACAAACGAGGCGCAGCGACAAGAAGAACATGTGGAACTAATCGCCTCGGAGAATTACGTTAGCAAGGCTATCCTGGAAGCTGTTGGTTCCGGGTTAACCAATAAGTACGCTGAGGGTTATCCTGGGAAACGTTACTACGGAGGGTGTGAACACGTCGATGAAGTTGAGCGACTAGCCATTGAAAGAGCCAAAACCATTTTCGGCGCCACTTATGCTAATGTGCAACCTCACTCGGGTTCTCAGGCAAACGCAGCCGCTTATATGGCTATACTAAAGCCTAACGATACGGTTATGGGCATGAGTCTATCAGATGGTGGTCATTTGACTCACGGTGCTGCGGTGAATTTTTCAGGAAAAATATACAAAGCGGTACAATATGGGGTGGAACCAACTACCGGTTTATTGGATTACGACAGGATCCGGGAATTGGCCTTGAATTGTAGGCCTAAACTTTTGGTTGGTGGATTTTCTGCCTACTCAAGGGTTTTGGAATGGAAAACTTTGAGAGAAATTGCTGACGAGGTGGATGCTATGCTGCTAGCGGATGTGGCACACGTCGCAGGCCTCATGGTAGCGGATATATATCCTAGCCCGATAGATATAGCCGATATTGTAACTACGACGACGCATAAAACTTTGCGAGGACCTCGCTCAGGGTTAATCTTGACAGGTGAAAGACAGTCCCTAGAAAAAAGTCTTAATTCAGCAGTATTTCCAGGCTTACAAGGTGGCCCTTTAATGCATGTTGTTGCCGCGAAAGCGATCGCATTTAAAGAAGCGATGGAACCAGGCTTCAGAGGCTATCAAATACAAGTAGTGGAAAACGCGAAGGGAATGGTTGAGGTGTTTAAAGAACGAGGCTATCGGGTAGTGTCGGGTGGGACCGACAACCATCTGTTCTTAATCGATCTATCTGATAAATCGATCACCGGAAAGACCGCCGAGTTTATACTGGGACAAGCTAATATAACTGTTAATAAGAATACCGTACCAGGTGATACTCAATCACCGTTTGTGACTAGTGGTATTCGAATTGGTACCCCCGCTGTGACTACTCGAGGTTTTGGATTAAAAGAGGTACAGTTGGTTGCTAATTATATGTGTGACGTATTGGATGATCCCCGAAGTCGAGATAAACAGAAAGTTACTAAGGAACTTATCCGAGGTCTCTGCGCAGATTTTCCCGTTTACGGCGAAAAGGTAGCTTCGTCCTCTCGTTAACTTTGAAAGCGAATCATCTGTCTATAGGAGCTTTCTTATGAGATGCCCGTTTTGTCAAGACTCAAACACCCGTGTAATTGATTCAAGATTACTGGGAGATGGGGATCAAATTAGGCGGAGGCGAGAATGTCAATCTTGTAATGCTCGGTTCACTACTTACGAAACAGCTGAGCTAAGTTTACCAAGGATTGTTAAAAATGATGGTAGGAGAGAGCCTTTTATTGAAGAAAAGTTGCGTTCAGGCATAGTAAAGGCTTTAGAAAAAAGACCGGTTGAATCTGAGCAAATTGACCATCAGTTGAGTTTGATCAAAAGTCAGATAAGGGAGAAAGGGTATAGGGAGTTGAAGGCTTCTTATCTAGGAGAACTTGTTATGGAGGCGCTTAAAAGATTAGACCATGTGGCTTATGTACGATTTGCCTCTGTTTACCGTAGTTTTGAAGATGTTCGGTCTTTCTTGGATGAAGTAGAGCGTTTAGAAAGTGAGTTGCCGAATGGCGTATCAGTTGATCAATTAGAACTTTTAAAAAAGGAGCACTAGGTTTAGGGTGTCTGTTTTTCTGCCGAGTGATTTGGAAAGCGTTTTGTGATGGATGAGCGGGGACTTATTTTCATGAGAGAAGCGGCCCAACTCGCTGTGAAGGGCCGCTATTCTACTAGTCCGAATCCTGCTGTCGGGTGTGTTGTTGTAAAAGGCGACTCGATTGTGGGTAGAGGTTATCACAAGAAAGCGGGCTCTCCTCATGCCGAGGTATTAGCGTTGTCCGAAGCGGGTGACGATGCGGCTGGCTCGGAGGTATATATTACTTTAGAACCCTGTAACCACCAGGGACGTACGGGGCCGTGTACTACTGCTCTGATAAATGCTGGGGTAAAAAAGGTGATCTATGCTGTTCAAGACCCTAATCCAGGGGTAGCAGGGAGTGGGGGCTTAGTCTTGAAAGAGCATGGTATCAACGTAACCGTTGGTTTAGGCGAGGAGTTGGTTCAGCATCTTAACAACGGTTTTTTAAAACGCATGATGATCGGGAAGCCCAAAGTACGAATCAAAGTTGGGATGAGTTTAGATGGTAATTCTGCTATGCAGAGCGGGGAGAGCAAATGGATTACAGGTGCTGAGGCTAGGCAGGATGTCCAAAATCTGAGGGCAGAATCATGTGGTATTTTGACTGGTATCGGTACGGTGCTCGAGGATGATCCCTCTTTAAACGTAAGAGATAATAGTCTACCGACTCTAGGGCGCCAGCCTCACCGTATAGTCCTGGATCCTGGCCTGAGGATGCCGCCCAATGCGAAAATGTTAGACATGGAGGGCCAGACCTTCGTTTTCACGGCGTCGCCCCACGCTGGAAAATGGAACGAAATAGAGAAAAAAGGAGGGGTTATAGTTCTGCTAGATCAGACTGATAACGTTTTCGACTTGGAAAAAGTTTTTTCTAAATTGGCAGATTTAGAGGTTAATGAGCTGTTGATCGAGGCAGGTGCTCGGTTGACCAGCAGTATTTTAGAGACCGGGCTTTGGGATGAATTAATAATTTATCTTGCTCCGAAGGTCTTAGGTCGAAGTGGCAAGAAAGCTTTGGGTATCTCTTCTCCGAAGTTGCTATCCGATGTTCTTCAATTACGTTTGCGAGATGAAAAGCTCATCGGTGATGATCTAAGATTGGTATTTGAGAGATATAAATAGCTAAAGGTTGCAACTAAAATGTTTACTGGAATCGTTTCGACAACGGGAATAATCGTGGTAAAACAGAACGTCGGGGACGCTATGAGGATAAAAATTGACTCAAAGGACTTGGAGTTACACGATGTTTCACTCGGCGATTCTATTTCGGTTTCCGGGGTATGCCTAACTGTTGTGGCGTTTGATGATAGGAGTTTTGAGACGGATGTTTCAATAGAGACGTTATCGAAGACGACTTTGGGCTCTAAGATAAATAGTGGAAACGTTAATCTAGAAAAAGCTATGAAAGCCGACGCACGACTGGGTGGACATATAGTGATGGGTCATATAGATGGTTTGGGCCTAGTAGAATCTGTAGAAGAGCTAGATGGCTACGTAAAATTCTCGGTAAGTGTGCCTGGAGACATTTCTCGATACCTTGCTACTAAGGGCTCAGTTTGTGTAGATGGCGTGAGTTTAACTATCAATGAAAGCAGTGGTGATAAATTTAATTTCATGACTATTCCGCATACTCTATCAATTACTACTTTGGGAGATTTGAAAACAGGCGACTCGGTAAATATTGAAATAGACATTATTGCAAGATACTTGGAGCGACTGATGGAAGAGAAGTCGAGCAATTAGTAAGAATCTGAACGGCAGATGATCGAATGATGGCCTAGATGTGGTAACTTATGAATAGTAAAAGTGTTTTTCTAAATGGTAGCTTATTATATGTTCTTAAACACAACTGAGGAACTTATCGAAGATATTGCCGGGGGGAAAATGATCATCATTATGGATGATGAGGATCGGGAGAACGAAGGGGATTTTGTTATAGCCGCGGCGCATTGCGATGCCGAACACGTTAATTTTATGGCGAAACACGGACGAGGCTTGATTTGCTTGACCTTAACAGAAGAAAGGTGTCGCCAACTTAATTTGCCTCTAATGGTTGGTAATACTGGAGACTTGCACTCTACCAATTTTACTGTCTCCATAGAGGCTGCTGAAGGGGTCACTACTGGTATCTCCGCAAGTGATCGTGCTCGAACTATCGAGGCAGCTGTTCGGAGTAATGCTGCGCCGTCGGACATTCGTCAACCCGGGCATGTTTTTCCACTTATGGCTCAGGAGGGGGGCGTGCTAACTAGGGCAGGGCATACAGAGGCCGGCTGTGATTTTGCGCGCGCCGCGAATCTAGTGCCGGCTGCCGTAATCGTCGAAATTCTTAATGACGATGGGACAATGGCGAGACGGTCAGATTTGGAAATAATCGCTCAAAAATTCGACTTAAAAATAGGAACTATAGCTGATTTAATTCGGTTCAGAGCCGAAAATGAAAAGACCATCACTAGGGTCGCGTCTACTACTTTGAATACGGATTTAGGCGCCTTTGATCTTGTGGCTTACGAGGACGCGCTTCATGAAGGGTTACACATTGCTTTGATAAAAGGAGACGTAAAGTCGTCTGAGCCTGCACTAGTACGAGTTCAATCGCAAAGCCCATTCTATGAATTAAATGCTGCCATCGAAGCGGATCCAAGTCGGCAATTGCGCTCTATCCTTAAACGGATTTGTGCTGAGAGCAGTGGGGCATTAGTAATATTAGCCAATCAATTGAAAAACGAGGATATAATCTCTGCTATAAATAGACACTCAGTGAACGACGACTCGAAGTCCTCGGAGAGGAGTGAGGGTGTTTCGATGGATTGGCGTCGAATAGGTTTAGGAGCTCAGATACTTAGCGATATTGGAGTGAGGAAAATGAGGGTGTTAGGGCATACTCATAAGTATCATGCGATATCGGGGTTCGGTCTAGAAGTTATTGGGCACGTAGGTTTAAGCTAGGGACGTACTATGGATAAAATAAAAAGGGTTGTGGGACAGGGTGCACTAACATCAGAAGCGAAAGTAGCTGTCGTGTGCTCTCGCTTTAACCATTTTGTGGTAGATAAATTGGAAGAGGGTTGTTTGGACGGTCTCAGGAGACACAGCGATGGCCAGATAGTGCCTACAGTTTTCAAGGTACCAGGAGCGTTTGAATTACCGTTATCTGTTTCGAAAGTCGCTAAAACCGGTCAGTTCGCGGCTATAATCGCTCTCGGAACAATCATAAGAGGAGACACCGCCCATTTTGAGCTGGTGGCCAACAGCTGTGCACAGGGGTTAGCAAAAATTTCGATAGAAACTGAAATCCCCGTGATTTTTGGAGTTTTGACTGTCGATACGATAGAACAGGCTATTGAAAGGTCGGGATCAAAAGCTGGAAACAAGGGGTACGAAGCGGCGTTGACGGCTATTGAGATGATTTCGCTGTTAGAGCAGGTTTAAGGTGTATAGACGGGTCTTAGCACGCAGGCTCGCAGTCCAGGCTTTGTATCAGTGGCAAATGACTGGGTTAAACGTCGAAGATCTCTTAGAGGAATTCGGCGTTGACCGGGAGATGGGCAAGGCTGACGAGGATTATTTCGCTGAACTCGTGCTAGGAGTTTCGAACCGGTTTTCCGAACTGAAATCGTTTCTAGAGAACGCCCTCGATAGAGACTGGGATCAGGTAGAAGTTGTCGAGCGAAGCATCCTCCTAATTGGGGCTATGGAATTAAAAGGAGGTAAAGTCCCTTTCGGAGTGATAATCAATGAGAGCGTTGAGCTATGCAAACGATTTGGAACGGTTGAAGGGTTTAAGTATGTTAACGGAGTACTAGATACCCTAAAAAAAACATGTCTATAGACGATTTATAGAATTGGGTTCCTAGATTGTGAATGAATTCGAAATAATAGAGCAGTTCTTCCTGCCGGTCTCTCCAAAAAATAAGGAGGTTCTGTGTGATATTGGGGATGACGCTGCAGTTGTTCGATTAGATGCGGGGAGCTACGCTATTTCTACTGATACCTTAGTAGAAGGCGTCCATTTTCCAAAGGATGTCCTCCCGGAGGATTTGGGTTACAAAGTGGCGTCGGTTACTTTGAGCGATCTTGCAGCGATAGGGGCCATTCCAAAATTTGCTACCGTTGCAGTGACTATGCCGGAAGTCGAGGAATCGTGGCTGAAGAGATTCTCTTCAGGTTTGAGTAGTTGCCTAGGTTGTTATAATTGCCTTTTAATAGGAGGTGACACAACGAGGGGACCTTTAGTGATTACTCTTCAAGCAATAGGTTTCGTAGAAGGTCGAATTCTGAGAAGATCAGGTGCCAAGGTCGGTGATCTCCTAGTTGTCTCTGGATATTTGGGTGATGCCAGGGCGGCGTTAGATTTTTTGGGTGAAATTAATCTAAACGAGGACATCGAATACGTCTTATCGAGGTATTTTCGTCCCACTCCAAGAGTAGATTTTTCTCTGAAGGCCCAGAAGTATATAAATTCGGCTATCGATATATCGGATGGCTTGATCGCAGATCTAGAACATTTGGCGCATGCTAGTAAAGTACGGCTTGAGGTGGATTTGGAGGAATTACCTGTTTCATCTAGTTTAAAAGCTCTGTTCTCCAAAGATATAGTGACTGAATATGCCTCTTCAGGAGGGGACGATTATGAACTGGCTTTTACTGCTTCTGCGGAAGACTTAAAAATCTTAGAAAAAATAGGAAGAGAGTTGGATCTAAAAATTTCTGTAATAGGGCGGGTAGTTGAAGGAAAAGATGTTGTTTGTCTCGACGGTCATGGAAACCTTATTCAAAGAAGCTACAAAAAAGGATATCGTCATTTTTGATAGGCGCCCATAAACACTTTCGGCGATCCAGTACTCAACATGTTAAAACTGGTAGACTTCTGACATAGAAGATTCGTTTTACCGCGGAGGTTACTAGTTAAAACTGGTAGAAGATTTTTTATAAATATATTGATGGTGACTGTTAATGAAGATGCTGTTTGAAAGGCTAAAAAAAATATCTGTTTCGTCTCTGGCCGATGTTGATAAGAGTATACGAGTGGTGGCTAAAGGAATCCGGCGTTACGCAGGGATTGAAAATATGGTCGGTGTGGCTCGAGTAGTTTCTTGCCACAACGATTTTCTAAAAGTTTTAAGGACTCTTGGCGAGGCTAAAGAAGGGGACGTATTAGTTGTCGAAGCCAAGGATAGCGATAGGGCGGTATTAGGAGGATTATTTTGCACTGAGGCTCGTAGAAGAGGATTGGCTGGGATTGTGGTCGATGGTCCAATTCGGGATATAGCATGTGTCGAAAAAATAGATTTGCCGGTCTACGCTAGGTATTCATGCCCCAGTGCCGGTTCAGCAACTGAATTGTCTATAACTAAGGAACCAATATTAGTAGGTGACGTAGAAGTATATTCGGGAGACGTTATAGTAGGAGATAGAGATGGTTTAGTCGTCGCCGACCTGGCATTTTTTCAAAATATTATAGGCAAGGCTGAAGAGATAGAGAAAAAAGAGTTAGATTTAATGGATAAGATGAAAAACGGAATCCCTTTGTCGAGTATGTTGAATTTGAGAGAACATGTTGACAGTTTAATGCGGGGAGAAAGTGGTTCCCTGCAATTTAAAATAGAAGAATAGAGAATATGCTATGAACGGAGCTAGAGCACTGTTGGGTAGTTTGGTAAACAGTGGTGTCGAAATTTGTTTTGCCAACCCGGGTACATCTGAAATGCATCTAGTTGCTGCTATAGGAGAGACCGATAAAATACGTTCGATTCTGTGTTTGTTTGAGGGTGTAGTGACGGGAGCTGCTGACGGTTATTGGCGGATGAAAAGAAATCCTGCGGTAACGCTACTTCATTTAGGACCAGGTTATGCTAATGGTATGGCGAATCTTCATAATGCGAGACGAGCGTTTTCTGGAATTATTAACATAGTGGGGGATCACGCGGAGTGGCATTTGAAGTATGATGCGCCCCTTACCTCAGATGTGTTGGGGCACGTTGATTTGCATTCCGATTTAGTTCGGTCATCAGAGTCGGCCCAAGATTTAGGGTTGGCAGGCAGTGAGGTGGTGGCGTTCGCAAAAAAGGGATGGGGTAAGATCGCCACGCTCATTGTTCCTGCGAACCATGCCTGGGAAGAAGCAAGTTCAGCCCATGTTAAGATGGAAAGCGACGGAGTTGCAGCAGTGCCCCCGAGTCGAATCAAAAAGATCGCCGAGAGTATAAATTCTGGAAAAAAAACGGGGATTCTTCTCGGAGGCCTAGCGTTACTTGAGAACACCACTGAAATTGCCAGTAGAATCTCGCAAGTTGGTGATATAACGCTATTATGTGAGACATTTGCGGCAAGGCTACAAAGAGGTGTTGGGAGGGTATCCTTAAATAGGATACCTTATTTTGCGGAGCAAGCGATTGAGTTCCTAAAGGAGTTCGAACAGATAATACTAGTAGGAGCCAAGAGCCCGGTCGGTTTTTTTGCATATCCGGAAGTAGAAAGTTTGTTAGCCCCTAAAGATTGCGAAATTTCCACCCTAGTGAAGGTTGATGAGGATAGTATGACCGCTTTGACCGCTTTGGCAGATCTTATTGGGGCGCCTAAGAAAGTACTTAGACAGAAGCCAGATGTTTCTCCTGCGACTGGCGAGGTACTCAGCCCATCAAATATAGGTGATGTGATTGCAGAATTACTTCCAGCCAACTCTATTGTATCTGACGAAGGAATAACATGCGGGTTGGAACTTTACACGAGAACGATGGGAGCCGAAAAACACGATTGGCTTTCTATAACTGGTGGTTCGATCGGGCAGGGGTTGCCAGTTAGTTTTGGTGCTAGTGTTGCCTGTCCTGATCGTAAAGTGGTCGCTTTTCAAGCCGACGGTAGTGGGATGTATACTGTTCAAACTCTTTGGAGCATGGCTAGAGAAGATACTGATGTCACCATCGTGTTATTAAAGAACGATAGTTACGCGATTCTAAACGTGGAACTTGCTAGATTGAAAGCAGGAAAACCCACGGATAAAACGAAGTCGATGTTCGACCTTTCTAATCCGTCAATAGATTGGGTGAGTGTGGCGGGCGGTTTAGGGGTGCCTGCTATGAGAGTAGGTTCTGTGAGTCAATTCCGCTCCGAGTTCGGGCGGGCGATGGATGGTAAAGGTCCATTTTTAATAGAAGTTCTTGTCTCACAAGATATTAACGCAGGCTTTAAGAGGTAGTCTGGACTAGATTCTCTACAGTGGGGTAACTGGGCTGGTCTATCAGTATTTGACAAAAAGCGGTTTCTCGGAGATGAGTCTTTAGCTGTTCGTTTTCTAGCGAAATCTGATTCTCTGAAATTGCAGAAGCGAGCTTAGTTCTAAGGTTAGAAAGCTGATCGGTCTCCCCGAGTAAACTTTCGAGGCGCGTTTTCTCGTTTTTTTCAAATTCACTTCCATGCTTTCTTTCTCTGATAGCGATACTAAGAGAGTTGGCGGCCACCTTTGCTAAAAATCTGGTTCTTCCGTTCAAAGATTCTGCCAGTTCATTTGTTAGAAAATCCCTTACACTTGATAGTAGAACCGGATCATCATTTTGTTCGGCAGCTTTTTTTCTCAGGGCCGACCCTAGGTATATTCGCCCCGGCATCAAAATATTCGCGCAATCCACTTCGCTCTCAGAAACCCGTCTGCCGATAACTGGTCTTTCTAGACTCTTATCATTACCGTTTCCGTATGATTGTTCCATGAGCATGCACGCAATGGCCCACCAGAATGACCCAAAAACCTTCCAGAATCTAATTTCGGTTGCTTCAATTTCTGAACCGCCGGCTTCGAGGTAGGCGCTCAGTAAATCATCTATTGAACCGAAGCCACCAACTTCTTTCTCCGGCACTCCGAAACGCCAAGATTTCGTGCATAGCCATCCGATATCCCGAACCGGATTTCCGATATGGGCGATTTCCCAATCTAATACCCCAGTTATTCCTTTTTCCTTGTCTATGAGTAAATTACCATTCCTGAAATCGTTATGGACAAGACAGAGCGGTCTAGTTATCGGTAAATTATTCAGTAACCATCGCGCTACATAGTCGATCATCGGGCGCTTTATTTGTAAGGATTGGTAAATCGCATACTGCCTCAAAACGAAATCCTTGGGATCTATTGTTTCAAGTACGTTTTCTAGTCCCGAACTGGAAATGTCAATCGCGTGAATCTGCGCTAGAATGTGACCACACTGCGCAGCTAGTGTCGGCCGGATTGATTTAAATTCTATACCTTTGACTATTCTCGATCCGATGGACTCACCGTTCATCCATTCCATTAGATAGCCCTCTCCCAAATTATCGCTTTGTCTAAGAATATAGACAATTTTTGGAGCGGCGACTCCTGCCGAACGAGCCTGTTTCATAACCATTGCTTCCGTTGAAGGAGAAATTCTTTGCGACATTAAGCCATCTGTATTTTCATCAGTTGGATTAAGTCTTAAGGCTAGTCTTTTTTTCTTACCAGTGCATAGTATTAATACCTCAAAGGTGATCCGACTTGCGCCGCTGGTCAATCTATTAATCTCGAGCAATTTCCGGAAATCCGATATTTGACGTTTCAACATTTTTGTAAGCGAGGTTTCGAAGTCGGGCATTATTGTTTTAGGTCCAAATTTGTAGTGAAAGAAATTTTCGAAGGGAAAATTTATCGTTTTTCTAAAAGGCTTTTCATCTCTAAAAGCGATCCGACTCTGAAATCGCTCAAATTCCCCCATCTTTCTTCCTTCGAAGTATCTACGAGAATAGTGATAATACCCGCTCGGCGACCAGCTTCAAGGTCAAGGCAATAGTCTCCCACTATGGCGCAGTTTTTTGAATCAGTTTTCCATTTGTGTAACAAGTAAAATATCCCTTCCGGGTCGGGTTTAGGAATCTTCTCTTCTCTTCCAACGATTAGTTCATCTGGGAAAAATTCCTTCAGGCCAATTTTTTTCAAAGTTTTTATGGCATTCTCTCGAGTATTTCGTGTAAGGATTCCTAAAAAATGGGATCTGGAACTTAATAAATGAAGAAGAGGCTTCGCCCCGTTAGCTACTTGGGTTTTTCTAATGACATCTCTCTCTAGAATGGCGAGTTTATCTAATAAGACTTTCGATTCTTCTTTGGGGAGCGTTTCACTGTATTCTAAAATCAACCGGCCGGGCGGTACCCCCAATCTGCTTCTTATAAGATCAAAGTCATGTTGGTCTTCGGTTAGAGTGCCATCCAGATCAAAAATCCATTTCGAACAATTTCGCATACCCCTACCCTATCACTCTAGCTCGAGAGAGCTCAAGAAGTTAAATTAGATGAAATGATTTCTACTTTGAGCCTTTTCTTTTTAAATAAATGGGATTATAAATGGGTAAAGAGAATTTTTTTAAAGGAGGGTGTAGGATGAAGTTTGGGATTTTCTTGTCGGATGCAGACGCCAGAGATGGTAACGTTCTTACCGCGGTTGAGGCGTCGGTGGGTTTTGAGCGCGATGGTTTCTACTCGGTATCGGTAAACGATCATTTTTACTCGCCGCTCGGGAATCCGAAATCTAATCAATTAGAGTGTTTCACGACCTTAACGGCGATAGCTGGAGCTACGAGTAAAATAAAACTTGTGCCGGCCGTAGCTGCAGCGTCTTTTCGCTCTCCACCGTTGCTGGCAAAGATAATATCTGCTTTAGATCAAACTTCAAACGGACGTTTTATTTCTGGTTTAGGGGCTGGCTGGCAGGATAAAGAGTATCTAGCCCACGGTTATGAGTTTCCATCTCTGAAGGTCCGTTTGGAACAACTCGACGAAACTATACAGATAGTGAAGTTAATGTGTTCGGAGAAAAATCCTACTTTTAAAGGCAAGCATTTTGAAGTCTATGATGCCTACAACAATCCTCGACCTGTACAAGAAAAAATACCCTTGATGTTGGGAGGCTCCGGTACTGGATTATTGAGAATAGCGGCAAGGGAAGCGGATATATTAAATATTATACCGCCTACGGGGAACGGTAGAGATTTTATAAACGATAAACCGGCGACGCTGCGTTTTACCATGGAGGTACTCAAGCAAAGAATTAACCTGCTACACCAATTTCTGGACGAAGAGGGGCGTAGTGCCTCTTCGGTCGAGTTAGGAGGTCTCGCTCTCGTAGGTTTATCTCATAAGGAGAACGATGAGGAATTAGTTGCAATAGCAAATCATTTGGGATTTCCTAGTTTGAGTGATGCTCAAGGCTCGCCTGTGGCGCTGTTGGGTACTGCTGCCCAGGTTGTCGATGAAATTCAAAAGCGAAAGGAAGAAACTGGTATTACCTACTACATTATAGTTATGGCAACAAAAAGTACTCGTGAGATTTTTGTCGAAGAGGTTATGACAAAGTGTACCTGAGCCATGAAAAGCTGTATTGATACCTCAGGTGAATCGTAATACTCTTAACGGAAAGAGTTTAAACCTACGAATGTGCCTCCATTATTTAGTGCTAATTCTCGCATCAACGTAGCGAATTTGATGCCCGTGTGCTGTAGATGAGGGACTTGCGCTCGCATTACAGGGAAGCCGATAGCGTGGATTCGAACCAAGGGTTGTCCAGTACTATCTTTCTGATTTACGGATGCGACGTACTGTACAACTTGGTTTATAGAGCTTCCTGTGAATTCGTCTCCATAAACATATAAGCTGATTTTTTTGTCGGTACTGTAAAAGGACTTGATCGCAGTGGTAATTCCCTCAGCTGGACTGGAATTCGAGAATGCGTTCCACGAGCGTAATCTCTCCACTATCACCCCTCTTCGAGAGGGTGAATCGGGAATCCATTTTCCGCGATAGTTTGGGAACATATAGGAACCCATGTCATTTAAAATTTGTATTCCTTTAACTTTCGGATATACCTTCAATGTATCCTCAAATTGATTGATAACTTTCGGCCAAGCGTAACGAAACATGCTTCCTGAAGTGTCTATAATAAACACTATATATTCGCTGTCTATTGGCACCCCACCTACTAGGTCAGTGCGGGTCTTTTTGTTTTTCCTATATAGTCGTTTCATCTCTTCGCTTAGGGATTGTTGAGCCAATTTAAGCTCTCTAATGTTTTTCGTATTGCTTCTATTTTTTGCTATTAAGGTTCTTAATAGATTTTGCTCACTTGTTAGTGTGTTGTTCTGTTTGTTAAGAGATTGCAATTTATTCTCTTGTGACGAAAGCAAAGTGGTCATTTTTTCCAAATCGGACTGTACCTCAAATAATTTGTTTTGAAGTTGTTCGATTTCTTCTACCAAGGGGTTTTGGAAAATGTCTATTTGGATTTCGGGTTCAGATTTAGCTATTATCAGAAGTAATATTATCGCCCCGAATCCGCATGTTATTACGGATAAAAACGCAATACTCGTCGGTTCCTCCTGTTGCCTATTCAATTTCATGGCCAGTCGCTCGCTGGGCTTAAGAATGAGCCTTTAGTGATTGTCGCGATTCCCCAGAATGCCCAAGGTGCTAAAGGATCTCCCTCCATTGGCAAGAGTATAGTATTTACCGGAATGTCCATTGGTAGATTTTCAACTGCTGACTCGAATAGTTTTAGTCATATTTTACCCGTTACAGTGTTTTTTTTTGGTTTGCAGCACCCCATAGTCGGTAGCCGATACGTAATTAAGTAAATGTTATCCGGTAGAGGTCTTAGTAGATCAATCGATACAAATGCATTTTCTAAACTCGAACCGCCTGAGGGAACAATTGCTTGTACGCTATCAAATACGGACTCCATTTGTTCTAGATTCGATACATTCAGCCATTTTCCTTCTGTCCCCATTAGGACGGCTCGTGACGCGTCGTTGAAGCCATGTATTTGATATTTACTATCTTCAGGAAATCTAGCGGTTATCCAATCGACCGTTGCGATAGCTTGCCTCCACTTTTCGGATTTTCGCTTTCGAGCGTTACTCATATTTCTTTTACGAATAATGTTAACGATACTCTTGTCAAGCATACTGGCAGAATGGTCTAGCAATATAAGTATTCTTTTTCCGCCTAGCTGCATTCCCGTTAGATATTCACGGTCTCCTTCTCCGACGAAGGTACGCACATCCGAAGGTTTGGAGTCAGTACGTCTAGCGAGTTTGTCTCTTTCTACCCGCATCTTTTTTATTTTCAACTGTAACGTTGCTAGATAGGCAGCATTAGTTTCATTCCTGTTCAACCTAGATTTATCCGTAGCGATCGTCTCTCGGAGCTTCACTAATCGCGTTTCCAGGTCGCTTATCCTTTGATCGACTGTTGAAGATGATTCCGACAATGATTTCAACAGTGTAGTGGTTTCTATTATTTGCTGGTTTAGCTTACTTATTTCTATCTCTAGGTAGTTTTCGGGAAGCTCAAAAGCCACATTAGCTTGATGCTTTATGATTAAAAATAGGAGAATGAAAGCTCCAAAACCGCAGGACATGACATCCAAAAAAGACAGACTGATAGCGGAGAACTGACGTTTTTTAGAGCGCATCGTCCTCTCTTAATTTTATAGCAATGTATCGGGTTCCATTCGGATACACAACGATCGAATCTCCTATTTTTAGCGTCCTAATAGAAGTAAGGATCTCGTTATTTAGAGATACCTTCTGTCTATTCGGTTTTAGGGTGGCTAGTCCGTCAAGCAGTAGTACCTCAGCAGATCCAAAGGTTTCATTATTTTCGTTCGTTGAGGTTGATCGAAGTTTTAGCGGTTTATTTTTCAACGAGAAGGCTTGGTTCTCAGATAGAATGTGGGTTACCTCATTTTTATTCGAGTTTTTTTCTGCGTTTTTATTTATAATAGGTGAGTGGGTAATAGGTAGTCTTTCGATCAGGTACAAACTACTAGCAGACTCTAAAATTTCTTCTGCATTTTGAGCGATCCCGGACTCACAGGCGCTGCCCTTAAGTACTGAATAATCGACAAATATCCGATTTATTCCAGGTACTGAAGCAAGTCTTTCCGAAACTAGGATGCGACGATGATTGTCATCTATCGTCCGATAGATAGTTTCCATTGGCTCCCGTAATAATTCGGTAATTTCTGAAGAGCTTAATCGTGCAGTATATGGAACACCGTCATGTACTATTGAGGCTTCAAAAGTGCTTGATATTGAAGATTGTTGCATAAACTTTGGAACTTGATCGTTAAGCATTTTCTCGCTTTCCGCCTCATGGAACGGATAAAATCGAGTCTGTCGAAGAAACAGATCTGCGGTATAATCAGCTAATTTTTGTCGAAAGGTGTGCCACCCGATGCTTTCGATAACTTCTACGTCCTCTAAGATAACTTCAGACTTTATTTTTAATTTACAGACCGTCACATGGTGAGGGTAGATTTTTAAAACATGGTATTGTCCTTCCGGAGCCCAACTTGAAAGGGAAGCGACGTTACTGTCTACGATTGCTGATATTTTTATTTTCAATGCTTCGAAAATGCCCGCTAGGAGAGATAGTTCGGATTCGCCATATTCTGAGGGTACCGCTACGACGACTTTATCCATTCGTCCGACTCGTTTAACTATATCCTTAAGATGAGCATACGCCAGGTCTGCGTTATGCCTTATTTGACTATTTCGGTTTGGTAGCTTTTTTTGATTTAAATTTTTCCAAAACCGACTATACGTAAATTGCGGTATTTGATATTGTTCAGAGGCTGCTTGTAACCCCGTGACGACCAAATTTTCCCGAGAGACGGCTATTGCAGGACTTGTATCGATCACTTCAGAGTCTTTAGTAACTACGATTCCCGCTTCGCATATATCTATACAAGTAAATTCCATAATGGTTAATCCAAATTAATACTATGCTTAGGCTTCTAGCCGTCTCAGCAAATTCTTTTCGCAATAATCCTGCGTATCCAATACGAATCTTTCTTGCATGAGTTGCAACTGATGCATGAGAAACATTACAAACAGGCTGATTACCAGAGCTATGAATGTGGAATTGAAAGCCACTCCAAGACTCACGGTAACTCCCACTATATCTCCCTCAACAGCACGATGTGCTTGACCGAGGGCTTGACTGATTCCTCGTACTGTCCCTATGAAACCGATGGAAGGTATTGCCCAAACGATGTACCTAATTATAGCTAGTTCGCTGTCTAATCTCTCGCCTTCCGTTTCACAGGTTTCTTTTATGGCTTGTGCTACATCTTGCACGCTCTTAGTAGAAGCGAATCTTTGAAGCGCGTTTAGTAGGGTCCTAGGCACTAGATACTCCTGCTGCTCAGTAGGCATGCTTTGAACATGTCGCGCATACTTTCGACTATCTTGAGGTACTATCCGCATCTCTTCTCTGAGGTCTATCAATTTATAGCTTAGGAAATTTCTTTCGGACTTTAAACTATTTGCTTTAAAAATCATTATGGCTGTTGCCCAAAGCATTAGAATAAAACAGGTTTCTTGCTCGTAGTCTTTTATTGTTACGAACAAAGATTTTTCCATATCGTAAGCCACTCCTTCGGTTTGCAATTCTCTTTGTTCTTCAAGTATGGCGTTCGCCTGGGGTCTAACGATCGCGACATATGCCGCATGGATAACAATTATAGCGACTAAAAGTGCGATTATTTGGAAGAAGAATTCTTTGGCCAGATTTTGCTTCATAAACGGTTATCCTAAATATCTGTAGGGAAAGGAACTGGGTAATCTTCCGACACACTTTCACTCGGGGAAAAGGTGTCATCAGGTATGGCGCTTTTTTTATCTTCGGGTTTAGTTTCTGGGGAAACGTTTCTCGAATCTTCGGCAAAGTTTACCCCAGTAAAAATAACTAAGATTGCAACGCCGAACATTATTTCCCGATAGATTTTTTTATCTGGCATATCTCGCTATCCTAAATCCAATGTCTTGTGCTGGGTCGGTACCCGATAAACGAAACGATCCTCTTAGTTCAATCTTAGATGAACGTTTCCAGCTCGATCCTTTCACTACGTGCGATGATCCTCCTATCGGTCCTAGCGGGTCGAGCTCCACACTGGTCTCTGGGTTCCCATCGTAGAAATCGTGTACCCACTCAGCCACATTACCGTCCAGATCGTAGAGTCCCTTACTATTAGAAGAAAAGCTTCCGACCGGTGCAGAAACAACGAACCCGTCATTGTAATTTTCAACGATAGGCTTCACTTTATTTTTCACGCTTTCATCGGCAAAATTTCCTATTCTGCTGGGAGGCGGGTATTCCTCACCCCAGGAAAATTTAGAACGGTTGGGTGTTTCTGATATTTGAGCCCACTCCCACTCGGCTTCTGTGGGTAGTCTGTATCCGGTCGAGTCAGGACGAAAGCCCAATAATTCCCCATATTTGATGACATAGAACGGTTTTAGTCCACTGCGGCGGCTGAGCCAATTGCAAAAGAGAACAGCATTCATCCAACTGACATTTGAGACGGGTTGCTCGTTCTCGTTTAGAGATAGCTTCCCAAAACTCCCAGAAAAATGAGAAGCGATAAACTGTCTGTAGTCTCCGTTGCTGACTTCAGTTTCTGAGAGGTAAAAGGGGCGTTTCAGAACTACTCTACGTAGCGGTTCATTGCGCTGCCTTTGCCGGTCCTTTTTACCCGAGCCTAACGTGATATTAACATTTTCGAAAAGTTTCATTTTCTGTCCGGTATATGTTTGATCAGGCGAATCCGCTCGATTGCTAGTGTTTTTAGTTAAATTCTCTTCTTGCGCCTCTTCGACTGTTTTTAGCCTTATTCTAATTCTTTTTTCAAAATTTTTCCTTGGTGTTACTTTTGTCTGATATGTTGCGTAGCCTTTTCGTCGTATCGTTATCTCATGTTCAAAAGTGGGTAGTTCTAGCACTTGTGTTGCGAAACCTTTAGATTCGCCATTAATAATAAGTTCAGCGTCCTTTGGGATTGTAGAAAAATATACTGGAGCTAGTTCAGGAATTAATTCCGCTAGATAGGGTATAGTTACATTAGATTCAACCTTGAATTTCTTTTCCAGGATTCGATAGCCTTTTTTCGTGAATTTCAAAACGTGATTTTTCTCTGGAAGGGCATTTAGTGTAACCGGAGTCTCACCCTTAAACTCGTCATTGAAAAGAACTGTTACTTTTTCCGGAATGGAAGTCAATCGTAAATATCCATCGCTTTTTGAAAGAGCTATCGTTCCCATATCGATAGGCCGACTTGGTCTGATTCGAATTTTCTTCGTCCAATCTTTGTAACCCGATTTTTTTAGCGTTATCGTTTTATTTCCTTGTAGCACCTCTATTTTTAACGGAGTGATCCCGACCCGTTTCCCATCGATTAGAAACTCTGCCGTGGCTGGCCTAGAGTTGATCTGAACGTTGGCCCAAGCAGGCTCTAATCGGATATCCAAATTTTGTGTTGCTCCTCGACCTTCCACAAGAAATTTGATTTCGAAAGGCAGATATCGATCTGCTCTGGCTTCAATTTGCCGTTGGCCAGCGGCAATCGATTTTATTAAATTGGGAATTTTACCTCGCTTCTCTCCATCAATATATAGGTCGGCTTCGCCTACTGGTTGTAAGGATATATCGAGATTACCTGGGAGAGGTATCAAAGATACTTGATGCGTCTGTATATCGTCGCTCGTAATTTTAATTTGTCCAACAAAAGGGTAGTAGCCATCCGACGTGACTTCCAATTCTCGATTTCCGGCTCGCAAAAGCCATCGACTACCAATTTTTATCGAAGGCCAGGATATTATGTTAATACTAGCGGTTTCCGGTAACGTTAAAATACTTACAGACCTAGCGGTTAGAACATACCAAACCGATAAGAGAGAGACGGCTAGAATCCCGTAAAAACCCAATTTGCCGAAATTTAAGTTGAAATATCTAGGGGGCGTTTTCAGTCTGATCGGTATGAACTTGGTAATCTCAATCGGTCTCCCGTATTGGTTTTGTCGGGCCACCTAGTTAATTACCTCCTTTATGCATATCATCTCCGTAATTTTTGTGGTTTGGCCAGGTTGGAGCGCGAAGGTTTTTCTGCATTCTTTATAGCCTCTTCTACGACCGATTAGAGTGTACTCACCAGGCCTCAAATTTATTGACTTTTCTAAAAACACTCCCAATTCTCCATTTCTGCTTAAATCCACACTAGTCTTCCCATCTGAGCGGATCAACACTGTAATCGGCTTACGGGAAAGTACTAACACGGTTTCCATTTCGCTGATCTGTTTCGATAGTTTCGCACCTCTTGGACGTTCTTTTTTGGCTTTCGATAGAACAGTCTCAGCCTTCCTATATGCCTTCTCATTCAGAAGTTGCAGGGGTTCATTTAGGTATCCTAGCATTTGTTTTTCCAGTCGCACACGAGTCCTTGCTATTTCTCGTTCTTTTTTTGCTCGATCAAGTGACGCGTCAATTTCCAGGATTTGCGAAAAATTTTGATAAGCCTCTTGCCAATTTTCATTGATTTTTGCTTGGTTCGCTTTTTTCTCGTAATTTTCAATATCATAATTTATTTTGGCGTTATTTACTTCATCGACGGCTCTCATCGGAGCTTCTCTGTTACCAAATAATTTGTAAGCCGAAATGAACGATTTCTCTGCTTCATTAAATAATCTCTGGTTTAAATTTGTATAACCCTTCGACATCAAATCGTAGTATTCCTTTTCTTTCTCCGAAAGTTTTAGGCGTTGGATTGTCGCTCGGGCGGCTGTAGACTCCGGGTCTATTCGAAGAGCTTCCTGGAGCGCTGACCTGGCTTTGTCTAAGGCATTCATTTTTTCAAAACTCTTACCTTGCTCGATCAAAGAAAAAACTTTGTCTAGATTTACTGCTCTTTCCAGGCCTCGTTGGGCGTGGGAATGATTCGGTCGAATTTTCAGTACTTTGTCGAACGCTTGATATGCTTCGTTCGAATCTTGAGTTTGTAACGCCAGGTCGCCTTTGGCAACTAGATTGTCGATGAGTAGTGGTACTTTTTTGACAAGCCTTTTAGCTCTTTCTTCCACCACCACGAAATTTTCTAGAGCACTGGCATAGTGTTTTGTTCGATAATTCAACTGTCCCTGATCAATTATTTCCTTGATTTCCGACCAGTCAGATTTCGCCCAAATTTCAGGACTCAAATTTTCTAGAGCGTCAACCGACACGAGGGCTTTTCTGAGGGCGGATTGAGTCTTTTTCCTATCGGCTTCTAAACTTTTTTCAACGGAGTTTAGTTTTTGTTCATCTTTTGCTTGCTCCTGTTGCCGGGAAATGTTGACTACATTTTGACTTTCGGGTTTGCTGAGAAACGTAGGTAGTACAAAAAACACGAAAATTAGTAAAGCCGACAAAAAGATAGCTATCCTGATGTGTTTTTTGCTTGCCTCTACCGGATCTTGCTTCTCAAAATGATCGTCTAGTTTGAATTTTGTACTCGCCAATTGCGATTTGCCTTTTAATTTATTGACTGGCTTCTTCTAGAAAATTCGCCTTCTTTTCTTGAAATGCCATTGTATGGTCGACGGAGGGGTCAAAAATAAGCTCGTGGAAGGTCGTTATAAACCTGATTTGTATTTTTCATATTCTTTCCAAAGCTTTCGGCGCAATTCTGAATTTTGCTCGGAGCTAGCCGCTTCTTGTAACTGCCTCGCAACAATATCGTCGTCTCTAATGTCCTGCGAATTGCTTGGCGGCTCGAAGGCTCTTCCATTCCCGTTTTCGAGGTGTTCATCGTTGCGAGAATGCCAGCTGCTAGACTCGGCTTCAGTAGTTGAAAAGTCTTTTTGGCTTTCTGTCGGCATTGTTTCTATCTTTCGTGTACTACCGTCCTTAGTCTGGGAAGATTTTACCTGATTCTCTTTATGGAAATCAGACGACTGATCGCTGATTTTTCCTTTTGTTTGTACGGTTAATTGTTTTCCTACATTCATAATAGGACCAACGTTTTCACTTGAAGTAGTCGGGTCGTAGGAATAATTTGTTGACTGAGAGCCGCTTAGGCGGCCTCGTCTAGTGAATTCCTGTTGCTGCTCTATATTTGTGGTTCCGATGTTATTAGTGGTACGCGAAAAGGAATCCGTCGCGGCAGGATGCTCCTTGTCGTTCTCCGAGTCTTTTTGGAATTCTCTCTCGCTGTGTTTCCCTCCGGAATCGAATGAATCATTACTTTGATTTGATCTGGATCTGGGCGACTGGTTTAGTTGGCCAGTGGCCCTTTCTTTTTGGCTCTTCGTTTTGGCGGATTGATGAGAAATGGCTACCTCTTCGATTGTTACTTCCGCGGCGTTCTCCGACGGGGTCGGGTAAGAGTAGTTATCGTGGTCTATTTTGCTCGACTCATGGCTGTTGGGTCTTATATTTTTTGAATTGCAACCGGTAACGCTAGCAGCAACCAGTATCACGGTTGAAACCCCGACCGAACTTATTCTCAATTTTACTCTCCAAGCTATTTAAGCGACTTTGTTTATTTTTTCAAAGTCATTGCAAAACACATATTATAAGTTTTAATATTGGCATTCACTGAAACAAAAAGATATTAAATTTGTTCCTATTGACTATATAAATACTTTTCTTCTAATACGGGTCCTTTATTCGATATTTTCGCAATCACAGGAAACGAATACTTTTTATCCAATATTCAATAAAACCATTCATTGTTTTCATGTATATTTCCAAAAAGTTATCCCCTATATATTGAAGTTCTTCAAAAGTTTGTTTTGTCGCGGAAACTGTCAAAGGTGCTCGTTCAGCCTCTTCGAGAAACCACCTGTAGGCTTTTGAGTTAAGGCTAGATACAAAATTGAGTGATGTTAAATTTCCACTAACGTAAGCTGATATTTCTTTTTTATTTGTCCTGAATAGAATATGGGCGTGTTTCGGTGGGTTGACAAAATTTCTACCGTATACGAAAACTTTGTCCGGTATGTACGAATTTTTTATGATGGGCTTTGTTGTCGTAACGGGGAGCCATCCTCTATGGAATCTATCGTGGCGGACTATTGCCCCGTGAGTAGGACCGGTTAGGATCGAGCTGGAGCCCAGAGATAAAATTGCCTTTTTTGAACGATTTAAATTCCGAATCAACTCTACTTCGGCAGCAAAGAGTTTTAATTTCAAGTCTGGAGTCGGGCTGTCCACTAGGATCACACCGATAACAGAGTCAATTAATTTTCTCGATGGCAACTCGGTCGCGCTTCTGGGCGCTAATTTTATACCCACCAAATTGTTTCTAGCTAGAGAATCTAAAAGATAGTCCGTCGGAATGAAAGTGTCATGTTGGAGTAGGATTACCCGTCCCTGGGATCGGATTCCACTTTTCAATCCGTTTTTCCTAGCGAGCCGAGAGAGGAGAGTAGGAATTTTCCTTCGCATTCGGCAATCAGTCTGTTATTTTTTTTTGATTTTATTTTGCTTTCAAGGAGTAGTAGTTTCCCCTTCATTTTGGAGAGTCTACAACTTATCATTCCAGTTTCTCCGACAAGCATGTGCGACCGATACCGAATTTCCGCTTTAGCAGTGTAGCCAAACGCACCTTGTAGATAGAACCAGTTCGCCATCGCGTCGTCGAGCACCGCGTAAATAATTCCTCCATGTACTATTTCTCCAAAGCCGACGTGGATACGGGAGGCTGTAAACTGCCCTAGGCAGACGTCGTTTTCGATTTGAAAATTTATTTTCAGGCCAGCCGGATTATCCTTGCCGCACACGAAACAATTGTCGGCCTCAGTCAATTCTTTCATAAAAACTAAACCATATCCTTATAGCTATTTTCCAAGGCGAACGGGATATTGCTTTTTAATCCTCGAATATTTATTCCTTTTTCGTTTATTGAGATATCTTCGTCCTCTATGAGGTCTCTGCCAAAGTTATAGATTGGTTCAAATTTTCCTTCGAGACATTTTTTGTCGTAGTCTTCGCAAGTCCGTATAATTTTGCTTCTTCTTTCTAAGTATTGATTAAAATCTTTAGCCCCATAGCGGTTTTTCAGCATCGATTCCGTTAGCTCCGGAGCGATAACAGTCCCCGTAGCATTGTTACCCCCAAAACCTTTTGAATTGAGAAAGCAAAGTTGTGCATCCTCACCTAATTGGATGTCTTTTATAGCAACGGTAAGTCTTTCATCAAACACATCGGGCGCCACAGCATTTATAGTTTTAATTCCAGGTAGTACTTTTTCTCTGAGCACTCCTAAGGCGTTAGTTAATTGATCCGCGCTTGCTGGAGCTAGAGAATGTCCAACAAACGCCTTGACCGCCGTGACCGGCCAATCGTGTATGTCAAATGCCTTAGCAACCGTATCGAAAACCCTGGATTCAGTTACCCGATTTTGAGGGGTGCTTGAGCCATGTGCTTGCAAAAAGCTTCGTTTCCGAACAATTTTACTACCGAAAACATTCTGGGCAGCTGAAACGGCTTTGGCCAATGTAATATAATTCCCCGGGCCGGGGGCAGATATGGACTTTTTAAATCCGTCGGCGCTGACGAAAACAGGTAGTAGACTCCCATGAATATTTGCCCCTAATTCGATAGCTAGGGCATCATCCATCAACACGAAATACTGACCAGATTCACCCAGGGTAAAACCGCAATTCTCTCCAAACGGTCTTGACGCTCGTTGATAATCAGGACGGTCGCTAGCATCAATTTTTTTTAAATCGGCATCAGTTGCTAGAGCACTCATCGCCGCAAACCCCTCAATTACTTCGGGTTCTAGCGGCGACTCGGCATTTCCGACAACGACCACTTTTCGTCGACCTTCTTGAATGTCCTCAACGGCCAGTCGTAGATTGTAAAGAAAGGTTGCACATGCTCCAACATTTGCGCCGGTCGCGCCGATATTACCAAGCACATAGGCGTTTATGAAATCTGCCGGCATCGTATTTAGACCAAGGGGCAGCTGCTTAGAGCTAACGCGTTTGCCCTTAAGTCTGGCTTGAAGCATTCCGCCGGTGCCGTGTGAATCGAGCTGGGCCATCGCACTTGCAGAATATACCCCGATGTCGTCAAGTTTAACTATTCGTCTAATATCATCCCAATCAATACCAATCGATTGTATGGCGTCAGAGGCACCTACTATGGCAAGCTGTAGTCCCCTAGGATGGAATCTGGATTTGTAAAGGGAAGCTAAGTCAAAAC
The DNA here is from genome assembly GCA_964642505.1 of uncultured Gammaproteobacteria bacterium. Classification (GTDB taxonomy): domain Bacteria; phylum Pseudomonadota; class Gammaproteobacteria; genus TMED69. Next base: position 39,782 of record CAZXQY010000008.1, read on the forward strand.
CGTCCGGTAATTGCCCCCCTGATTGAACAGACAACGGATAAGAAATTTCGGCTTTTGCACTATTGGAGTTAGAAATTCTTATTGTAGCGTAATCGCCTTTTTTTTCTGCGACACTCCACCCATCAGGTAACCTTTCCGGAATTTCCGATATGGCAAGTCTGATGGTGGCGTTATTGCCAGGCACTCCGATTGTTTGAGATACGGCATTGTGATCGAAATGTTTTAGCGAAATTTGTCTAACGAGGCTCCCATTTAGCACGTTCTCTTCTAGTAATCTAAAATCCCGATCGGTTAAAGGAGCCCCATCGTTTTTTTCAAGACTTCCGTGAACCAATCTGGCTAGGCCCATGAGTGCTGCTAACGAACAAATTGTTTGCCTCTGGACTTTTGGAGATAGGCTTTGGTAGATAGTTCTGTGATAACTGTGGTGAAAGGAGGCTCTGCCCGCAGCATTAAACCCACCAAATCCAACTATGACCGGTAGCGGTTTCACGGTTTTTCCTCACTACAATTTAATTAGGAGCGGATTGTAGTCCTAAACACTGATGATAATTAAGCCAATTGAGCCAGTTAATGTGGTAAATTAGCCATAAATATTCTGGATAATTCTGATGGAGTAACTTTGGAAAAAATTCTAAGAGTCGGTTTTCTTCTCACTCCAAGTATGCTGACCACAGGAACAGCTTATCCCTACGAAATGTGGGCGGCGGGCTTTGAACACGCCTCAGCAAAGAGGTACGCAATTGATGGGCGACTTCACCTGATAAGCGTATCGTCAAATCAAGGGGCGGGCCGACTTCCCTTACAAGCCGAGTTTGACGTGGCTGACTGTCCGTCTTTAGATGTAGTTTATCTACCTGCCCTTTGGAGAAAACCAAGGATTGTTCTCAAAAACTTAGAGGCGTCGCTTGTTCCGTGGATCAAATCTGCTTACGATGAGGGCGCTAAGATTGCAGCCGTAGGGACAGGTGTTTGCCTCTTAGCTGCTACCGGACTCCTAGATGAAAGACCCGCAACGACTCATTGGTATTATTTCGATGAATTCAAAAAAAATTATCCAAGTGTAGATTTGAGACCGGAGTTTTTTATCACGCAGTCTGAATCCTTATATTGTGCGGCAAGTATAAATTCATTAGCTGATATCACGGTTCATTTGATCGAAATTTTTCTAGGTGCGGAAACAGCGCTTCATGTGGAAAGAAATTTCTCACATGAGATAAGGCGGGATTACAAAAAACAAAGTTTTTTGGCGGGTGGCGAAGCTCCTTCCAACGACGAGGTAGTGATTGAGGCTTTGGCCTGGATAACGGAGAATACTGGGTCTGGCTATTCAGTTGACTATATGGCTGAGAAACTAGGAATATCCAGACGAACTCTGGATCGGCGCTTTAAAGCCGCTACAGGGGTTAGCCTTCGCACTTTTTGGCAAAAGCAAAAGATAAAAATGGCTAGAGAACTTTTAAGTGAAACTGATCTGCCGGTGGGTGAAGTGGCTTGGAGGGTTGGTTATCTGGATGGTGGGTATTTTAGTCATTTATTTCGACGAGAAATGTCTGTTACTCCTCTTGAATACAGGAAGACTGTGAGACCTAAGCTTTTTTCAGATTCAATTTGATATCGAAATAGAGACCAGGACGTTATGTGCTGTTATGGTTGCAAAAAACACAACTAAATTTAGATTTGAAAAAAGTGAATTAGCGCCGGCTGTTTTGATAATCTCGGCGTTCGTTTTACTAAGTACGGAAAATCTTTTTCATTATCCCGTTGCGATAATGAGTGCATTAGGCATCTTAGAAATCACCAGAAAACGGATTTGTCATCAAAGCATGAAATATCTCTATTTGGTGTTTTTTTTAATTTGGGTGCCGATGTTTTTGAGTTCCGTTCTAGCGACTAATTCGATCCACAGTTGGAAAACTACGTTTGCCTATCTTCATTTCTTACCTGCGGCTTACTATATGGTGTTGACTACTTCAAGGGGGCAGGTACTCGAATTTGTTGCAATGGCTTTGTTTGTCTTCTGTGGGTTCTTGATTTTGGACGGGCTCGTCCAATTTCTTTTCGGTCAAAATATCTTTGGGTATCCATTGCTGGGAGATATTGTCACAGGGATGTTTCACCCCAAACAAAGACTGGCTCTATATTTGGCGGTACTAGCTCCCTTCTGCTTGCAATTCCTAGTCAATAAACAATTTAATTATGTTCTCATCATTGTAGCTTGCTTGCCTTATCTTTTTATTGTCCTGGTAAGTCTAAAGCGCAGCAGTTGGTTGATGCTCCTCTTCGGCCTGCTTTTGTTTGCCTTAATTCGATGGAAAAATGCGCCTCTTCGATTCGCTAGGGGCGTTATTATTTCTCTCGTTGTTTTGGTCTCGGTGGCGGCGCTGACTTCCTCTGTCAGCTCACCCTTCAATAGCCAAATCCAACACTCTGTCAACCTAGCGAGTGGAGACCTTGAAATAGTCGATCGTTCGAGCAACCATCGGCTATCGTTGTGGTCTGTCGGTCTGAAAGTTTTTGTAGATAATCCTTTGTTAGGCGTAGGTCCGAGGGGTTATAGGTATAACTATGAAAATTATGCTGGTTCAGACAATTTCTGGATTCAGAGCTTTAAATCCGGTCAGACTCACCCACATTTAATGGGATTAGAGATTTTGGTCGAAACCGGTGTGGTTGGATTATTATCTTATGTCCTGGTCCTAGTGCTATTTCATAAGGTTATTAAAGGGCAGTCTACTAGTGGCCGGGTAAACTGCTGGTTGATAGGGGCTACCGTCGCCTGGTTGCCGATCAATACGCATCTTGCCTTTTACGGTTCCTATTGGGCTTCTTTTGTCTGGCTATTGATTGGAATCGGATTCGGATATCACAAAAGATCGCTAAATAGTGTTTAAATGTACTAAACGGTGATTAAATGTAGATAAAATGAAGATTAAAGAGGCAAATGGCCTCATGTCAAATTCGATCCCTAGTTGTTTAACGATCACGGAGCTTCCGTTATTCTTTTAAGTTATGTAAATGTCCTTGGAATATGTTTAAATTACTAAACCATGAAATTGCAACAATTAAGATATATATCTGAAGTGGCCCGCCACGGTCTCAATATTTCTGTAGCTGCCGAGAATCTTTATACTTCACAGCCGGGTATTAGCAAGCAGATACGGCAGTTGGAAGACGAACTGGGTTTAAGAATTTTTGAGCGAAAAGGGAAACACCTATCTGAAATCACTCCGGCTGGGAAACGGATATTAGAAATCGCTGGCAATATTTTGGAGGAAGTCGAAAATATTAAGAGCGTTTCTAGGGATTTCAACGATTCAAGCGCCGGAACTTTATCGATAGCGACTACACATACCCAAGCCCGATACATATTGCCTGCGGTCGTAGAGAAGTTTGTCGAACGCTACCCAAAGGTATCTCTTAGGATCCATCAAGGAACTCCACCCCAGATTGCGGAGCTCGTATCTAGTCGGTCGGTCGATTTCGGAATAGCGACGGAGGATTCTGCACTATTTGGAGATCTACTTAGTTTGCCCTGTTTCCGTTGGCGGCCGTTAGTGGTAGTTCCCCACGGTCATCCACTCGCCGAAAAACGATCGCCGACGTTGCACGACGTGGCAGGCTATCCAATAATTACCTATCTTTTAGGTTTTAATTCTCGAAGTAAGTTGGATAAGACATTCTCTGAAGCTGGCCTGAAACCTAATGTTGTTCTGGATGCGGTTGATACGGACGTGATAAAAACTTATGTGAGACTTGGTTTCGGCGTCGGTATCATCGCGTCTCCGGCTTATAGCGCCGAAGAGGATAGTGAATTAGTTGCCCTCGAAGGCATCGAACTATTTACCGGGGCCGTGACGGAAATTGTTTTCAGGCCCGGTACATTCTTGAGAGGATACATGCATGATTTTATCGAAGGATTTGCTCCCCACTTAAAACGCGATTTGGTATCAAAGTTGGTTTTAAATGAATGTCAGGATCGTGTTAACGAATTACTCTCCGAGTTAATTATACCGTCCTACTAGGGTACACTCGGTGTGGAGCGAGCTCTCGACGTTTTAGAATTGTTATCAAGTAGCACCTTTCTTTCTGGGGAGTCGTTAGCGAAGACCCTGGGGGTCACTAGGGCTGCTGTTTGGAGGCATGTCGCATTCTTAAAAAAAGCCGGAGTAGAAATTAGGGCAATTTCGGGGAAAGGCTACAAACTATGTGACGATTATGAGCCGCTTAACCCTAACCTGATAAACGAAGGACTTTTGAAACGCGGCTGCGAAGGTTACGACACTGTTGACGTCGTGAAAGTTATAGATTCGACCAATGCCGTGCTATCGCGTGGATACGCCGAGAAGAGGTTGGTAGCACTATTCGCGGAGTATCAATTGGCCGGGAAGGGGCGCCGGGAAGATAGATGGATTTGTCCCCCGGGGGCGGGAGTCTGCTTCTCTTTAAGCCGATGGTTTGATCAACCCCAGGCAAGTTTCTCTTCTCTAGGGCTTGTTGTCGGCATAGCTGTTGTAAATGCGTTAAAAACCTTAGGGATAGAAGGCCTAAAGCTAAAATGGCCGAATGATGTCGTATTTCGTGATGCCAAGCTGGCTGGTATTTTAATAGAGCTTCGGACCGAAGTTTCAGGACCATCTTTTGTGGTCATTGGTATCGGTTTGAACACTTGTTTAGGCGCTAGAGTACGCGATACCATTGACAAAAAGGTGATAGATTTAAAGGAAGTTTCTGGAAAGATTTTTTCGAGAAATGTTGTGGCGTCAGTTTTGTTGTCCGGACTCGAACGGGATTTAAAAGTTTTTGGACAACGTGGGTTTGAACCGTTTATTTCGGATTGGACCAATCTTGATTATCTCCTGGGCCGGACAATTAGAATTGATTCGGGCTCAAAAAGTGTTGTGGGTAAAGTGGAAGGTGTAGACAAGATCGGGGCTTTGCTTTTGCGGTGTAATGGCGTCGTGAAACAATTTCTTTCCGGGCATATTACTGAGCTTTAGTCATGTTTCTTGTTGATATCGGCAATACGTGGACAAAGAGTGCTTTTTGTCGCGATGGCGTTCTAATCCACGGGTCTCCCATAAAAACGATGGACTTAAACGCAGCTAAGTTGAAAAATTGGCCGTTCGTGAAAGACCCTGGTTTTTCACCGAAAAAAGTCCTGATTTCAAGTGTATCGACTAGAGAAGTGAGCGAAGATTGTGGAAAGATTCTAGCGAATATTTGGTCAGTAAAGCCGGAGTTTGCTAGGGTATTTAGTACCTTCAAAGGAATGAAAACCCTTTACGACCCCAAGACACTGGGCGTTGACCGTTGGCT
>CAZXQY010000009.1:0-43440 GCA_964642505.1 uncultured Gammaproteobacteria bacterium
CAGGTTTTTGATCATGTCGAGTGGCCCCTTGAGCCGGCCTAAATTACCGGCTATTCCGGGTATTGCAAATTTTAAGGGACACACGTTTCATACTAGCAGATGGGATTACGATTACACTGGTGGTGATTCAAACGGCGGACTCTCCCGGCTTTTTGATAAACGAGTCGGAATTATCGGCACGGGTGCGACCGCTATCCAATGTGTTTCTCATCTAGGTGCGTCGGCAAAAGAGCTCTACGTATTTCAGAGAACGCCGTCGGCTATCGACGAGAGGGGTAACAAACCGACCGACAAAATTTGGGCCGATTCGTTGAAGCCTGGTTGGCACGCCGAACGGAACACTAATTTTGCCTCTATCCTGAGTGGGATACCTCAGGAGGTCGATCTGGTAAATGATAGATGGACTGATTTGTTCAAGGCCCTTAGCGAGTTAATGACTAGCGATCAGGCATTGTCGATGGAAGACATGGCCGTAATGGCTGAGATAGCCGATTATCAAAAAATGAACAAATTAAGAGACCGAGTTGAGCAAACGGTCCGAGACACTGATACTGTTGAGGCCTTGAAACCTTGGTATAGACAGTGGTGCAAAAGGCCGGTTTTTAATGATGAGTTTTTACCTACATTTAATCGGAAAAATGCACATCTAATCGATACGGGTGGTCAGGGAGTTGAGCGGGTTACCGAAAGTAGCGTCATAGTTGATGGGGTCGAATACGAGGTGGATTGCCTTATCTTTGCGACCGGATTTGAAGTCGGAACCTCATATACACAACAGGCGGAGTTCGAACTTGTGGGTAAAGACGGCGTTACTCTTACAAGTTATTGGAAGAATGGTATGCGTACCTATCACGGATTTCATGCTCATGGATTTCCTAATTGTTTCCATATGGGCTTGACTCAAACGGGCTTAGCTCCTTGCTTTACTTATATGTTGGACCATCAAGCTCAGAATGTGGCTTATATAATTGAAAAAACCCAGGCCCGTAATGCTAAAAGTGTACAAGCAAGTGCGGAGTCGGAAGCGGAATGGATTAAAATCGTTAGTCAGCCGACCTTCATGAGTGAATACCAAACTCATTGTACTCCTGGGTATTACAATAACGAAGGGAAGAAGGGTGGCAAAGGGTTTTTAGAAGGACACTATCCAGAGGGTCCAGTGCAGTTTTACTCGATGTTAAAGAAATGGAGAGAAGAGGGAGGCTTAAAAGGTTTAGAATTTGAATAGGAGGCGGTGAGGCTTAGGAAGTGTCTGACAAGCCCACACGGAGGCTAGTGAATCCACTAAAAAAAGGAAGTATGCGGCGAACGGGTGGCGTGTCTGGGCTTAAATGGATTAGAGGATATTTAGCCAAAAGTTCTCGAAGAGCTATTCGAGTCTCTAATCGAGCTAAAGCAGCACCGAGACAGACGTGGATGCCGGTACCGAAAGACAAATGATCATTGCTTTTGCGATCTAAATTAAATCTGTGAGGTTGTGGGAATTTTTCTGGATCGTGGTTAGCGGCTGAGAGGGAAGCAGTAATGGTCTTGTTGGCTTCGACTAAATACCCGTTAAGCGAGGTGTCTTTTTTGGCGATACGTCCGGTTTCCGATATCGGGCAATCAAATCTCAACATTTCCTCTACGGCGTTGTCTATTAAATCTGGATTTTTGAGCAATTGTCCTAGCGAATCTCGGTGACTCAATAGTGCGTAGAGACCGTTTCCAATTAGGTCGGATGTCGTGACATTTCCGGCAACCATTATCTGTATACATAAACTTATAATTTCAAGGTCATTTATTTGACCGTCCTTTTCTTTTGCTTCTACCATCACTGAAATAAGGTTGGAGCCACTACTTCCTTGATTCTTAATAACAGCATCTTTGAATTCCTTGGACATTTTAATGAAAGCCGAACGTAAATTCTCTCGTATATCTGGACTGCGTTCTGGGTCATAGCCCATTAGTATATCCTCAGACCATTTTCTGAATTCGTCAGGAGAATCTTCGGGCATTCCCAGCATCGTTAGGATGACTAATGTAGATAAGGGGGCTGCAAAGTCTTTGATGAGATCGATATCTTTTTTGCCGACAAAGGAATCTAGTAACTTTTCAGTAATAACCTCAATCGGAAGTCGCATATTTTCTACGGCCCGGGGTGTAAAAAACCTATTTATTAAACTTCGAACGCGTCTGTGGTCGGGATCGTCCAGCAGGACCAAAGGCGGTTCGTATGCCATATCACCTTGATAAGACTCCAGCCCGGTCGCGGCAATTTTACGCATATAGCTGTCTATTGCGCTGAATTCCGGGTTAACACTAAAGTCTGGGTTTTTCAGGGCTGTCCTTACGTCGTCAAATTTGGTTAAAAGTATTCGCCCATATTCACAATCGTCGTAGCGTGGGGCTTGAGAGCGAAGTTTATCGTAGATGAGCTGTCTGTTTTCTACGAACTGGTTGTGGTGCGGCGTAAGCGATCGGCCTTGTGGTAATTTTCTAGTCGATCGGTTTTTGTTCACCATTCCATTCTCTATCCAAGGTTACACACTTATTTGGAAAAACGACGTGTAATAGCTTTCTCTAATTTGTCTTTGATTTTCGGGGGCGAATCTTAATCAGGTTTCTCGTATCCCAATCTTTCGTAGTATTTTGCTGGAATGTCTTTCTTATTTTTATAGCATACGACTGAGCAATGATCTTTGCCTAATTTTTCGGCGGGTTCGACTACAATGAAGGGGGATCCTGTATCTTCTATATCAATCCGTTCCATTGCCGATTCATGAGCGCAATAAACCGGGAAATCCGGTGTGTTGTAATTTAGTCGATGAGGTTTTTCCATTTTTAGGAAGGCGTTTTCTCCTTCGTAGAGTCCTTCTTGGATCAACCTACCTCCACTACCACACGGTTTCATTTTCACTGTTATTTTTTCTTGATCTTCCGTTATCTCTAGAGGCTGTAAATGGCCGTGGAGACCTGACACGAACATTTTCACTTTAGCACGCAAATCTTTTGCGTTTTCATCCATTTTCTTTCGTAATGGAGTCCACCACGCTCTGCATCCCTCTGTCATAATCTCCTCAAGTACATCATCCCCATACTTTTTCCCCACTTCGCTAAGTGTTGCGGTAATCCAATTTCTATACAAATCGTGCATAGCCAGGAATTCGTTGTACATTTTTTTTGAGAGTTTTTTTGCTTTTTCTGTATCCTGTTCTTCGATAGCCTCAAAAAGTTTGTCGAGTGTCCGTTTTTCCATCTGCAGAATTTCTTCGTTTGAAAAAAAATTATCTGACATGATTGCCTACCTCTTTTCTCAGTAGTTTTGTAAATAGATTATGGTTCTCTAGGCGGAACCAGAGGTAACCATGCGCGACGTAAAGCCGTTTGTTCCGCTGTGGGAAAATCCACCGCTTGAGCTAGAGTGCTTGTGAATCACAGATTCGTATTGTACATAATCATAAAAAGCTTTGTTTGGAAGGCCTTTAATTGAAATGGGCTTCCCGTCCAATCCTGGGAGCAAAGAAATTTTAACTGTCGATTCAGGAACCTTGAACATCACAGTTTGTTCACTTCTTTCTACGGATAATGGGGCGCGTTCGATTAGGTGAGATAATTTTTTAAATCCGCCAAAGGCAGTACTGAGTAAGATATCGAAGGTTTTTTGTTGCTGTTCTGAAATCGAATCGTCAACATAGATACGAGTCCATTTACCCATCAGGAAAGTTGCGACAAAGCTGATGCCTGATAAATCGTAACCGTCAATCTCGCCATTAGTGAGTTGGATTAGTCGAGAGCCCTCGCATTTCATTTTGGTTCGGCGACCGAAGTTACAGGGGCAGGGGATCGCGCAACCGCAAGCTTCTGCTATGTCAGCCTCAAATTTCCAGTGATGAGTTTTTTGTTGACCAGTCACAACCGCTGACCCAGCTAGCAGGGTAGTAGCGCCCAGATATTTTACGAATTCGCGTCTTTCCATGGTTTTATTCTCGATGTTGATGGTGATGAAAATCTACTCAATAAAAGGTGTGGCGTCCACTATTTTATTACATAAACGTCGATAATTAGATGAATGAAATCGGTTGTGAATTGCTATAGATAGGTTAATCTGATGGGATGGTTTCTATATAAATTTGATTTGGAGGCTACACATGAGCCAGTTGTGGAACAAGAAAGCTTCGGGTTTGGCTAATCTCATCAAGAAAGGGGATGTTTCCTGCTTGGAAGTGATCGAATCTCACCTAGACCGAATTTCCGAAGTGAATCCTTACTTAAATGCTATCACATTAATATTGGAAGAATCCGCGTTAAAGGCGGCGAGGGAGGCGGATACCGCGTCTGAAGAAGAAAGAATTAGACCGCTTCACGGTGTTCCGTTTACAGTAAAAGAGAATATAGATTTTCTGGGTACACCGACAACGAATGGATTACCTAAGTTATCCGAAGCGATGCCTTCTAGAAATGATCCTATTGTGGGAAGAATGATTGGTGCGGGTGCTATTCCGATAGGGAGAACAAATCTGCCAGAAATGGGGATGCGTCTTGATACGGATAACCCATTACGGGGTAGGACTATAAACCCATGGAATGCCAATCTGACACCCGGTGGTTCAAGTGGGGGGGAGGCGGTTGCGCTCGCGACAGGGATGACTCCTCTGGGTTTAGGTAACGATATCGGAGGTTCGCTCAGGAATCCCGCGTATTGCTGTGGTATAACTTCACTGAAACCTTCGATGGGAAGAGTACCTTGGGCCCCTTCCTTAGAACCTGTGGATATGGGTATTCCTAGAGTATTATTATCAAACGGTCCAATGGCCAGGTCAGTGAATGATTTGAGTTTGGCGCTATCGATTTTAGAGGGGAGACATATTGCCGACCCGGAATCAGTAGACGTTCCGATATTTGGTCCTATTCCTAAAGAGAAAAAAGTAGCGTTGGTGAAGAGTTTGCCTGCGATAGAGTTACCAGGTTCGACGATAGAAGCTGTAGACAAGGCAGGGGAGATATTGCGCAGCCAAGGGTGGATCGCGGAGGAGGTAGAGGCGCCAGAATTAGATCGGGTACACGAAGTATGGGGAACTATCCTAGCGCCTTTAACCGCAAGTATTCCTAGAGAATTATTTAAAAAAGAAACCAGTGAATATTTAGATCGAATCTCAGTTTCTGATAATAGTATAAATTTGTGGGACGCGCTGACAGAACGACAACGATTGAGACGAGTGTACTCTGAGTTTTTTAGTGAATACACAGTCTGTGTGGGGCCTATATGGGGAAATTTACCCTGGCCAATAGATACTGATCTTGATCCAGATATAGGGGATGACACTTTAAGAAAAAGTTTTTCGTTCATCGTACCCGGGAATTGTCTGGGCATTCCCGCAGTGGCTCTACCGATCGGTGTGGTGGACGGCTTGCCAACAGGAATCCAGATATATTCAGAATTATATAGGGACGATCTTTGTCTCATGGCAGCGGAAATCATCGAGTCGCATTGTGAGCGATTGACACCAATAGAGCCGGTGATTTAAATTCCTTTTCCAGAATCTGTCCTGGAAGGAAGAAAGTAGAGAAGATTGAAGATAGGTGAGCAGTTTATGAAGGTAGGAAAAGACTCTTCGGAAGTCATGATCGGGCTTCAACCTGAGGGGTATAATGTGGCTGAGGTCGAGAAATGGGTCGAATCGCACGTTGATCAGCTTTCGCCACCGTTTCGGTGGGTTCGACTGGAAGGTGGTCATTCGAATTTGACTTATCGGATAGAAGACAAAAACGGACAAAAGGCTGTTATCAGGCGGCCGCCCCTAGGTCAGCTTTTACCTAAAGCTCACGATATGGGTCGGGAATGGGCGATTATATCTGCTTTGGGAAAGACTTCAGTTCCGGTAGCACCCGCACTAGGCTTTTGCCCTGGCCCGGAAGTCACTGGTGCCCATTTTTACATTATGGGGCTCGTCGGAGGACGAGCCTTGTACAGTGCTGAGGATACGCTGGGATGGGTGCCTGAGGACAAACGAAAAGAACTTGCAGAATCATTCATTACTGTCTTAGCTAATTTGCATTCCCTAGATCCAGATTCGATTGGATTGGAGGGACTAGGAAAGAAAGAGAACTATATAGGCCGTCAACTAAAAACTTGGTATCGTTCTTGGAATTCGTCTGTTGAGGCAGCGCAATATGACGATTCGCGTTTACACGAAATGCAGCGATTTTTAAGTGCGAATATTCCCGAGCAAGGACCCGCCCGAGTAGTCCATGGAGATTATGGTCTACATAATTGTTTGGTCGGTTCTAATTCAAGAATATCGGCGGTACTAGACTGGGAAATTTCGACGTTGGGTGATCCACTGGCAGATCTCGCCTATGCGTTAAATCAGTGGGCCCTACCGGAAGACGATACACCTGGCAGAGACAACGCAGCGACCGCTCTTCCCGGATTTCCTAGCAGAGAAGCACTTGCAACGCTTTATGCTGACAAAACAGGTCGAGATCTTTCACTTTTAAATTTTTATGCTGCGTTTAATTGGTGTAAATCCGCCATGATTATACATGGAGTTTTCGCGCGTTATCGAGAGGGGAAAAAGGCGACAGACGGCGTTGATATGGAGGATTTGCGGGAAAGAATTGGTCGATGTATCGATCTTGCAGAAGTGGCTTTAAAATAGAATTAGTAATTTACCCAATTGATTATGGAAGTACCCATATTTATCGCAAGTTACTGGACGTTGGCCGGAGATGTCGTTCCTCTTGGGAATCCTGATCAAGAGGCGAGCTCGCATGGTTTGACCGAGAGAGTGGAGGTAGCGGCGAAGGCAGGCTACTGTGGGATTGGATTAATGAGATCGGATTTACTCAAGATTCTACGAAAGCATAGTTACTCAGAAATAAAGTCGATCCTAACTGATCACGAAATGCGATATTTGGAACTGGAATTCCTCGTCGGCTGGATGGGGGATAGCAATGAGCATGACGAATCTGAGGTTGTGTTGAGCGATATGCTTAATGCTGCTGAACGTTTAGGTGTACGACATTTGAAAGTAGGACCGGATATGGGCGCGAGAGAATGGCCCATGGATCGGATGATAGAACGGTTTTTTGGCCTATGTGATCGCGCGAAGCGAGTGGGAACTTCCATTTCCCTCGAATTAATGCCTTGGAGCAATATTCGTGATTTGAAAACAGCTATAGCGGTAGTTTCAGGAGCCGGTTGCAAAAACGGTGGAATACTACTCGATATTTGGCATATTGCCAGAGGAGGAATAGAGTATAGCGAGGTAAGTCAAATTCCGGCCGGACTGATCAATTACGTTGAAATCAATGATGCTGACAAAAACGTTCAAGGAACTTTGTTGGAAGATACACTCGATAATCGAAAATTCTGTGGAGAAGGCCATCTGGACCTATCAGGTTTTTTCGGTGCACTGACTGTGCAGGGTTATAAAGGTCCGATCGGCATTGAAATTCTTTCAAAAGTACAGCGGAAGAGGCCTTTTGCCGACGTTGCCCATGATGCAATCAGAACTGCGCGCCGAGAATTCGATAAGACTCGAGGTGTGTAAGATTAGCCTTGAAGAAAAAATAATTCATACGTCGAATTTAAAGATTTTAGTTTAAGAAGTTTGTTTTCTTTATTCGGACCGCATCGGGGTTTGGAAGTAAATCTAGTTTATTTTTGGTCTGATTTATGTTGTTGGATTAACTGAAGAATTTGAAGGGTTGGTGATTTCCATCTTCTGCATATTGTCCATTTAAAAGCGGAACAATTTGAATAGAAGGCTAATAACGATACTTACTATCGCACATGTGGCTATCGGAAAATACAAAGAAAACAGGTCCCCTTTGAAAGTTAAATCTCCAGGTAACTTTCCAATAGGCAGGCTTTTCAGATAAGGATATATTAGTCCCATAGCTATCATTATCAAGCCTACTATAATCAGTATTTTTGCATCTCGTCTGGGGATTATTCTAGGTTAATAGGTAACTCGTCCATCCGAACGGCCTCAAACGAGCGAGATTTAAATTTCCAAGTGTCGTTTTCATATGCGTATTCGTCCGCATAAAAACCGGTACCGATCCAGTCCATATTCTTTTCGGCACTTCTAAGATCAAGATAACAGCGGCCACGAGCAGCTGAGGCATTGATAATGTCCACTACGACATTATGTATATATGGTCTTGGCTTAAAGTTCATGGCACTGGAAAAAAATTCTAACAAGGCATCGTGTCCTGAGATAATAGTTTTTTCCCCTCCAATTAAGGCAGAAAATTGCCCATCTTTTGAAAAAAGAGAAACAAGGTTTTTAATATCCTCTCTCCATACACAGTCACAATAGCGAGCTGGGAGTTCGCCGATTTCTAATTTATCGCTTAGGCATTTTAATGTTTGGTTCATGATGCGCGTTTACTTTATGGTCGGTCCAGACGATTTAGCTACTTTATTCCGGTTAAAAAAGTACCCCATTTTATTTGAGATGCTGGAAAAACTTCCTTGGCTACTTCCCAAACTTTATCATATCTGTACCATGGTAAGCCGGGGTAAGTGTGATGCATAAGATGCCGTGCTTGGCCTAACATAAGAAGTCGCTGTAAAAAGTTTGTATCTCGAATCATGCCTGTCGCGCCGATGGGATCGTTTTTTTGCTCTACACCCTCTGGGTGATGAATGTCGGCGAAAAGGTATACCAATACGATACGGCCTAACGCCAGCGGCAAAACGTAGCAGACGATGAACTCTTTCAAAAATTCTGAAGTTAATCCCAAGAAAAAAACGGAAAGATAAAAAAACAATCCGACTACGAATCGAATTCTTTCTCCCCTAGGTCGCTGGCTCCATACGCTGAAATAGAATTTTGTCCAGAGTATGTCTAAAAATACCCATCTAACAATTCTTCTATGCAGTGGTCCAGATAGAAAAGGTAGATCCGGATCCGATAGTATTTCACCGGTATAGCGATGATGGCCTGCAACGTGTAAGTATCTATAAAGTTCTGTATTGAAACCCGGTAATATTAGTTGAGCGGACATAGTGCCTAACCAGTCATTAATTTTCTTTTTGCTAGAAAGTGACCGATGGGTCGCTTCATGGATAGGAGTAAAACTATAAAATATGAGAGCGCTATTAATTAGTACAACCCAAACTGGATTTATAAACCCCTCTAGATACCAATAGGTAGTCAGGAAGAACCCACCTATTGAGGCGAAGATTAGAAAGACTGTCGGTAAGGCAAGTTGGGGAACCTCGAAAACACCCGCTAGCTCAGGGTTTTCTCTAACCTGCTTTATTAATCTCCTTTGTATTAAAGCTTCCATAAAATTGGCCTCCAACCAGGAATTGTACTACCCTCCATTTCTAAATCAATATAGAGTGAACTGGGATTGTTAAATGTTCGCTGAAGGGAACTCAGGGGTTCATCACTACTTTTCCCAGAACTCTTCGCCCGCTGATGTAATCTAATGCCGTTCTGCAGTCTTTTAATCGAAAATGCTTATCTATTTTTGGGCTCACGACTTTTTTTTCGACCCATTCGTATAATTCTCTCATGTTTATCGAATGTTCTACCGGCTCAGCTTCTATGAAAGTTCCCCAAAAAACTCCGACTACTGAAAATCCTTTTACCAAAGCTAAATTGGTGGGAAACAAGGGGATCCTGCCCGACGCGAATCCGACGACCAGAAGGCGACCGTTCCAAGCAATAGCTCGGGTGGATGCGTCGAAGGCATCACCCCCTACGGTGTCATAAATAACATCCGCACCTTTTCCGTCCGTTAGTTTTTTGATCGAGCTTTTTAAGTCTTCGTCAGAGTAGTTTATAAATTCATGAGCTCCTAACGATCGCGCGAACTCAATTTTTTCTTCAGAAGAGCAGGCTGCGATGACTCTAGCTCCGATTGCCTTTCCGATCTGGATAGCGGCACTTCCTGTTCCTCCTGCCGCACCCAAAACAACCAAGTTTTCATTTGGTAGAAGGTGTGCTTTCTGTCTCAAAGCGTGATGTGCTGTTCCGCTAGCCGCTAGTAGAGTCGCACCTTCATCAAAAGAGAGGGTTTTAGGAATTGCGCCTGTCCCGTTTTCCGGTAGTAGGGCATATTCCGCAAAGGCTCCGAAATTACGGTTGTATCCATGTACCCTGTCACCCACCTTAAATTGTTTGCAATTCGAACCGATCGATACGACTACACCGGCTGTTTCGGTTCCAGGTATAAACGGCAGCGGTGGGGAGGCCTGATATTTACCTTGTATTACTAGTGAATCAGCAAAATTAATTCCTATAGAATGAACCTTTATAAGTATCTCGTTCATGCCTGGTTCGGGTTTAGGAACGTCTATGTATTCCAGATTGTCTACCGGACCAAAGTTACTACAGACTTGAGCTTTCAATAACGTAATCTCCAAATAATTTCAGAAGTCAATTCCATATCCCAAAGGGACCCCGCGGAAACCCCACTTTACTCGATCAATCTAATGTTCAAAATTGCATCCGATGGTTATAGACTATGAGAAATTATATCTTAATTAAATAAGTTTGAGATACAACTCGACCAAAAAAGGAAAGCTATGAAATGGATAAAATAGGACAATTACTGAGTTCTGGTCGATTCAAATTCGATCCTGATACGCTCCGGTCCAAATATAAGAAAGAAAGAGATAAAAGATTAAGATCGGACGGAAACGAACAATATGTCGAGGCAACAGGTGATTTCTCTCACTATGTTGACGATCCCTATATTGATTACCCCTTAGAAAGGAAACCGCTGACTAAAGAAATGGACGTTGTCGTTATCGGAGGAGGTTTTGGTGGATTGTTAGCTGGTGCCACACTTCGAAAGGCCGGTGTCAAGAAAATTTGTTTGATAGAAAAGGGCGGCGATTTTGGTGGCACTTGGTATTGGAACCGATATCCGGGGGCTATGTGTGACATTGAATCGTATATTTATCTTCCATTACTTGAGGAACTCGGCTTTATACCGAAAGACAAATACACAAAAGCACCTGAAATCCTAGAGCACTGTCGTCGTATCGGTGAACGTTTTGATCTCTATTCCGACGCGCTTCTTCAAACTCAGGTAACTGGATCTCACTGGGTCGAAGAGGAAAAAAAATGGCTAATATCGACAAGTAGAGATGACAAAGTTACTGCTCGATTTGTAGTGATGTCCAACGGCCCTCTTAATCGACCTAAATTACCTGGAATACCCGGAATCGATGATTTTCGAGGACATACATTTCACACTAGTCGCTGGGATTACCACTATACCGGAGGGGATCCGGCCGGAAATCTTCATAAGCTAAAAAACAAACGAGTTGGAATTATAGGAACGGGAGCGACAGCAGTTCAGTGTATCCCTCATCTTGGAGAATCCTCTCTAGACTTATTCGTCTTTCAAAGAACCCCTTCTTCCATAGACGTCCGAGAAAATCGAATAACTGACGACGATTGGGCGAAAACATTGACCCCAGGTTGGCAAAAGCGACGAATGGAAAATTTCAATGTTTTGGTAAGCGGTGGGTTTCAAAAGGAGGATTTAGTCGGGGATGGGTGGACGGAAATCTTCAGGAATCTGACTGGGGTACTTCCGCCGGAGGGCTTTGAGAGTGTCCCTAAGGAACAATTGTATCTTGCGACCGAACTGGCGGATTTTCAGAAAATGGAAAAGATACGGTCCAGAGTTGATTCTATAGTCCAGGATAGGCACATAGCTGAATCTCTGAAGCCATACTACAGACAATTTTGCAAGCGACCGTGTTTTCATGATGAATATTTACAGACCTACAATAGATCGAATGTCCATTTGATAGATACAGATGGAAAAGGAGTTGATCGGATTTCCGAAAGCGGGGTGGTTGCAAATGGAAAAGAGTATTCCCTCGATTGCCTAATATTTGCGACCGGCTTCGAAGTTGGCACGGGTTATACTAGAAGATCTGGGTTTGACGTGATCGGTCGAGGTGGGTGCGAATTGAGTAAGAAATGGATTAATGGCCCTACTACGTTTCATGGGCTGCATAGCGCAGGATTTCCTAATTGTTTTTTTATGGGTTTTATACAGACTGCTTTGACTCCTAATTTTGTACATCTGCTTTTAGAACAAAGTAAACATATAGCCTATTTGGTTGAATATTCGACAGAACACGAATTGCTTTCGTTGGAGGCGTCTGAGGAAGCCGAAGAACAGTGGTGTGCGACTATCAAACAATTGGCAAAGTCGGGTGAGAAATTCTTTAAAGAATGCACACCAGGTTATTACAACAACGAAGGCAAATCAGATAAAGGATACGGATTTATTCAAAATGCCTACGGTGGGGGTCCAGTTGAATTTTTCAAACTGCTCGCTGAGTGGAGAGAAACAGGTGAGCTTGAGGGCTTGGATTTGAACATGAATCAAGAGACTTAAGGGATTAATCGAGTACTAATCGATCCGGTAAATTTTTTCGGCGGTTTGACGATATAGGGCAGATTTTTCAGCGTTTGAGAATCCGGTAGTGATAAGTTTGAAAGAGTTCCAAAGCACTGTGTAGGAGCAGCTAGCCTTATCGACCGGAAAATTACTTTCAAACATACACCTATAAGGCCCGAAGGTATCTATCATGAACAGGTAATAGTTGCGAGTTGTCTCCGCAAGTTCCTGAGAGGTTGGTGGAAATTTATTCTTATGGAACCCGAACCCATTTATCGGCATTACTAATCCACCCAGTTTAGCGAAAACGTTAGGGCAATCAGCTAGATTGCTAATTGCTTTTTTCCAATAGTTGAATATTTCTCGACGTTTTCCGGAATAGGGACCTATTCCTAGCAGCCCCCCAAGATGATCTAATATTATGATCTGATCAGGAAACGCCTTGGCTAGTGCTGTGAGTTCAGGGATTTGAGGATGATAGAGCCAAGCGTCGAAGGTTAGATTTCTTTTTCCAAGTTCGGCAAAACCTCTGCGGAAATTACTGTCGCTAAACAGCTCTTTGATTGGGTTGGTATGAGCGTTTTTTATCGTAGTGTTGCTATCCCAAGCACTAGCATGTCTGATCCCAACGAAGTGTTTACTGATTTCTTGGTGGTTGTCTAGAATTTGTGGGACTGAGAATTCCGTTAGGTCAGCAAATCCAACTATAGACTCACAGATTCGAATATCCGAATCTCGATTGTCAGCTGCGGACGTAGCAATGTTATGCGCAAATTCCGTTTCTCCGATTGGGCGCATAGAGATCGCACCATGTTTTCGATACATGGAACCACATTCCATATATGCCGTGCTTTTTATATTATGGCCGCTTTTGAGATCTGCAAGTAAATCATTGGTCATGTAGGTATTACTTGGATAGTCCCAGAGGTGATGATGTGGGTCACATATTTCTAATTCCGGTTCGATCGCTTCTTCAATTATGAGATTAAGCCAGTTATTATTTTCCATAATTCTAGACTATTTTGAAATAAGAGTGTTCGACACATAAACTGAAAAAAACGGAAACAAATCTGCGTTAACCATTTTACTTTGGTTACCTTTTTTTCATTCGACCATCATTATCCTGATGGATGGTGCTATCCTCAGAATATGTCGGCTCTCCGTAGAGAATCATGTAAGAACAGACAGCCTAGCTATTAATAGGTGAGACAATTCGCGAACTCATTTTACGCGCGACCGTGTACTCTTTTTTATTCCTTGCTCGATTATCTTAGCCATACCACCGCTATTTGTAACACTTAAATAACCTAATGCAACGAGTGTCTTTTTCGCAATTCCTGAACGGCGCCCACTTCTGCAATAAAGATTAATATTCGCGTTTTTTTTTCTCGTTATATCACTGATTTGGTCATGTATTTTATCGAATGGAATGTTAAATGCGCCAGAAAGGTGGTCTTCGCTATATTCCGCTTCCGTCCGTACATCTATCCAAATTTCTTCTTGTTCACCGATTACTGCGGCGGAACATTAAAGGAGATAAGTCGCAACCGCCGTTTTTAGAGTATAAATGTGCTTTGAATATGTCCTTTTTGAAGTGGGGTTCATTTGGTCTCCATTACCCAAAAGCCATTCCAATCTTTGGGTTTTTCTTCAATTAGTTTCTTACATCGTTCAATATAGATTTGTGAGAGGCGGTCCATTTCATTTGCCCTTAAACACTTCTCGAATGACCGGATCGATTTTTCGAAGTCCCCGTATTTGTAACTTTCTCGACCTTCTTTGAAGTAGCCAATCACTTCCATTAAATTCGGGAATGATCGCTCGCTATGGTAGTCTAGCACTTCGTGAACGCCGACCGGTTCCGTTTTCCCTTTTACAATTACGTCGTCTATGTGTCTAATTCTGTAAGTGCCTTTCAATTTTTTAAAGGTGAAATCACTAATTAAAATTCTTGCGTCGTATTGTTTGCATGCACTTTCTAATCGTGCGGCTAAGTTCACGCCATCTCCAATCATGGTATAATCCATTCTTTTCTTCGAACCTATATTTCCTGCGACTACTCTGTCAGTATTTAGGCCTAAACCCATTTCAAGGGGATTATTGCCTTCTCGCTTTCTTTTTTGGTTCCAGTCCTGTAGCCGACTTATCATGTTTATTCCGGCTTTTAGCCCTCTGTCTTCGTCGTCTTCATGACTGATTGGCAAGCCGAAAGCAGCCATGATTGCATCTCCTATAAACTTGTCTAGCATTCCCCCTTGTTCGGTGATGCAGTCCACCATAATTTCGAAGTATTCATTCAGTAATTTGACAGTACCTTGTGCACCGAGAGTTTCCGTGATTGAGGTAAAACTTCTAATGTCTGAAAATAGAAGAGTTGCTGTCGTGTCTTGCCCACCTAAAACATCAGAGTTACTTTCGAGAAGTTGATTGGCGATACCTGGGTCTATGTATCTGGACATTGTCGACTTGATGCGTTTCTCAGCGGAAATATCTTCGAACATTAAGAGTGTACCGGAAACAGAATTTGTGGTATCTGTTCGACCCTCAATATCCTCATTGATCAGTGGAACGACGGTTAGATTTACAGAGATTTTTTCTTTTCTATTCGTGATTTCTTCGATCACAGATATTTCCGCATCCAATACAGATTCTGAGCTTCTAGACGATTGGACTGACTCGATCATTTCATTTATCCAACCTGTCGAATCAGAGAAAAAGTCGAGGGATTTCTGATTCTGGATAGACTCAATGCTAGTTCTCAAAATCTTGAGGCCGGCAGAATTACAGGTCACGATAACCCCTTCTTCATCAACAGTGATTACTCCATTGGACATGCTGGATAGCATGCTCTCATTGTATTTTTTCGATTTCGAAACATCTTCAAAAAGTTTTGCATTTTCTAGCGAAACTGCGATCTGTTGTGTAAACGCTTTTAGTCGGGATTCATCCTCTGACGTAAAAGCGCCGCCGGCTTTGTTTAATACCTGAGTACACCCAATAACGGTTTCATCTTTATTTATAATGGGAGTGCATAGAATTGATCTCGTGAAATATCCAGTTTGCTTGTCAAACGCCGGGTTAAAACGGAGATCGGCATAGGCATGAGGGATATTCATCGTTCGGCCAGAAGTAAAAACAGTCCCAGCTATTCCGATGTTATTGGGAAATCTGATTTCCGTTATTCCTTCCCCAATCACAGATCTGGAAAAAAGTTCTTGAGTTTTCTCGTCATTTAGAAAGAGGGTTGCCCTATCGGCATTCAACATACGAGCAGTTTCTTTCATAACCCTTTCTAACAACGAATCGAGATGAATCTCAGAAGTGATTTCGGAGACGATGTTAATGAACTCCATTTCTTTGGTGCGTTTTTTTTCAAATTCTTCACTGTTTTGGGCGTTCTGAATCGACTTCGCAGCGCGGGTCGCAGCTGCCTCCACAAAGGTCAGATTATCTTTCGTGAATCTACCCTTTTTTTTATTTAATACTTCCAGGACGCCGATTGTTTGTCCCCCGATTGTCTTGACTGGGCAGCAAATCATGCTTTTGGTTTTGTAACCGGTTTCTTGATCTATCTGTTTATTGAATCTCGAATCTTCGTAAACGTCGTGAATTATTTCTCCCTTCTGAGCCTGGAATACTGCGCCGGCTATTCCTACGGTATTTAAAACTCTTATTTCCCTTGCTAAGCTGCCTTGCGCGATTCTAGAATACAGTTCACCAGTTTCGCCATCATTTAGAAATAACGCGCCTCTTTCTGCATTTAATTCGCGTCCAATAAATTCGACTATTGTCCATAGGATTTGACTTAAGTCGTCTAATCCCGCTACTTGACTGTTTATTTCTAGCAGTAACTCAGTTCGCTCGAGCTTTTTCTTAACTATTTCTAGAGTGTCTTTCTTTTGAATCATTTTTGAATCGCCGTTAGGGGGTGCTTCTTGGGTCGGTCGCCATTTGAAGATCTTCTCGTAATTTTCGAGTAGTTTCCTTTAGATTTTCGATCTCGTTAACGGATTCTAGTACTGCTTTTTGGACTGCTTCTTTTTTTTCGTATTGAACTATTTCGAGTTCGTTTCTTAATTCTATGATCGAGGCTTTGAGCGTTTGTATTTCAAGGTTTTTCGATACTACGGCTTCTTGGATCGCTTTCTTTTTTTCGTGAATAGCAGTATCTAGTTGAATTCGAAGTGAACTGATGGTCGCATATAGATTTTGTTGTTCTTGATTGCCTTCAAGCCTAATCTTTTGGATTAGTTCTCCAACTTGGAAGGCGAAATTTTCGTCTTCCGCCATGTGCTTGTCTATTAAATCGCCTTTGTCTGACATGAAGATTCCATTTTCAGTTTTGACTCTGTCCAAAATTTCGTGACAGTGTTTTTAGATATAAAAAGTCCTTCTATCGGATTAATATATTACTGAAAGGGGCGGCCGTGCAAATTAATCTATGGATTTTTTTGGTTATTCGATCATTTGCTTAGAGAATTTGTAGAATTTTCTGTCCGATAATTTTTAGATATCGTTAGCTTTGATAGCTTCCTTGAAACTGGCCAGTCTTTTTATTCTTTCATACCATTGGGACACGTTCAGCGGAAGGCCTAACCCTATTAATTGCGACCAAAAGCAACAAGATCCTAGTATTATGTCAGCTTTAGAAAGTCGGGTCCCAACAAGAAAGTATCTCTGGTCTTTCAGTGAGGCGTCTATCACCCTAATTTGACGTTCAAAATATTTTCGGGCGGCAGAGCAAGCTACTGGTGCTTCCCCGTAGATTTCCGATAGATCTTCATGGCGTCGAAGCACATACAGTGCTGTAGCATCAAGCTCCGTCAGCGCAAAACACGACCAACGTTCTATTTGCATTGCCGTAACGGTATCTTTTGGCGTCTTCATGGCTAGTCTGAAAAGATATTCGACGATCGCACTGCTTTCAGTAAGATTAATTATTCCGTGTGTGAGAGCTGGTATCTTTTTGCCTGGGCTAGCCTCCAAGAATACTGAATCGTCCATATCAGTGGTTCTAGTGCGTATAGGGTGGGGCGTGTAATCTAAATTAAGTTCGTGTAGGGCCCAGTACACTCTAAGAGTTCTTGCAGTCCCACACCCCCAAACGTGTAGGGGCTCAGACACTGACTGTTTCCCTTAAATTAATTGTGGTTGCTTGCCTAGTTCTTATTACTCTTTGAGATAGCATCTTATTCATGTTAGGCAACGTGGAATCCAGGTCTAGGGGAGGGCTCTCGCGTTTGACCGAAATGACGGCGCAGCTTCGCAAATAAGCCAGATAATTTTCTAACAAAAAATGCAAGTTGAAGAGACGGAGAGCCTTCATTGCGATCACTTGATTTTTATAAGCCCTTAATGGATGAAAAATCCGGGTTTCTCCTTTCAAAAAACGCATCCACAGCTTCTTTATTTGCTGCTGAGCCCATTAACTTGGCGTAAGCTTTACGCTCCCGCCCATGAGCTTGTTTGGTTTTGCGGGATTTACCACTGGCGAGCATGAGAGTCTTGGTCGCAATCAATGACGGAATTGGGTTTGCGGCAATCTCTTCCGCGATTTGACGAGTTTTAGATAAGAGGGTATTTGCAGAGGTCACTCGCCAAGCTAAGTTCATTTCTAGACATTCACGCGCTGAGAACCAACGTCCGGAGAGAAGTGTGTAGGCTGCATTTTGCCAACCCATACGTTCGATGAAAGAGTAACTGCTTCCTGCTTCCGGAGCCAGGCCGAGCTGAGGGAACGGCGTTTTTAATTTGGCTTCTTCACTCATTAATACCAAGTCACAATGCGAGAGAAAAGTCATTCCTATGCCGACTCCTATCCCGTTAACGGCAGCTATTAGAGGTTTCGGAAAAGAGGCCAGCTGCTTTAACATGTCAGTAAATTGCGGTGGAGAATCTTCCATTTGCCTCATTTCATGAAGGTCTTGGCCAGAGCAGAATGCTTCGCCTGCGCCGGTGATCATCGCTACGGCAATTTCGTTATTGTTGGCGGTTTCGTTTAGGAGCCTGCCTATTCGGGCGCACATATTATTGTTCATCGCGTTTAAAAACTCGGGTCTATTGATAGTCAGCAATCTCGTTCGGTTTCGATCTTCAAAAATAACGTTGTCTTTATCAGTGCTCATGTACAACGTGCTCCTTTTATATGTTGGAATTAGTATAAATTCTCACTGGTAAATACGGTATCCATTTAAAATATATGCTAATTATTTTTCCCACAATGTCGGAAAAAAAGTTTCATTCAGTTCGTCCTTACCATCTAATTTGTATTTTCTGTAGATCCGACCGGTGCCTCCGCAGTTCGTCGGATGAAATTTAGCATGGGTCGGTACGCAGTGGCTGACTAAAGCGCGCCTATGAGACGGAGTCATATTGATTCCTGATCCGTGCCAAGTATGGCCATGGTGAAAAGAGGCGCCTCCGGCTGGGACAGTTACTTTGACGATATTGAGAGGCTTGTTATTTTTTTTTGCGAAAAATTCTAAGTCTTTTTTGTAGTTTTTGGGAGCATGAAAATTAGTGGTAGGAGGAGAAAGTCCCCATTTATGTGAACCTGTTACGTACTCTAAAGCACCTGAATCGTCCGAAATTTCATCCAGAGCTATCCAACAAGTCGCCATAGTTTGCGGTACTATCCAATCATCGTAGGATGCGTCCTGATGAAACATCAGAGATCTAGAGTGAGGCGGTTTCCATAATACATTATCTTGGAGTAACCGTACCCCCTCCCAGTTCATTAATCTTGAAATTAATTCTCCGATTTTAGGATTGCAAACGATTTTTTTAATTAGGTTGTTCGATTTCCAAGCGTTACAAATCTGTCGAGTCACATCATTAGGATCTCGACCAACCTTCCAGTTCCATTCGTCGGGTTCGATGCCAGTCTCAAATTCTCCTTTGAATAATGGTTCGATCAAATTCCCGAGAAGTTTTGTTTTATCTTCATCCAAGAATTTTTCTAATATTAAGAAGCCATTTTCATTAAATCTTTCAACTAAATCATCCGTCAGATGTAAATCATTCATAGTATTTTAAGGCATGCTTATCTAATGCTTATTTAATTCTAGTATATTGTATTGTGTCGATGTTAATAGTTGTGTTAGATTCTAGCATCGTTCACCCTCTAGTATAGGGGGCGGAAGTAGGCCGACGGAAGGAACGCAACGTTCATCCTCTCTAGCAAAGAGAGGCCTCTGGGAGGACGGAAGTACGGCGACCAAAGGAACGCATTTTGTCACTCCTATCTCTCGTAGATAGGGTTTAGTTACTTTGTGCAATAACTTTGGAGGTAGTTCCGATATGGAAGCAATAGAAAACACGAACATTTTTGATCAGGACTCTAAGGCTGGACTCGCGGCTTTACCAGAATTTGGCTATAGGGAGGGTCGAGAATACCCTCCTAATCTTTATGTGAATGGTGCCAACGGAGAAAGGTATTATTTGGAGTACACTGTTTGGGACAAATATTATTGAGGCAGGTATATTTCTCGTTTTCTTGGGGAGGCCTCCAGAAACCTATTTGTTCAATATTTAGGTTTCTGCCCTTGGATGGGAGAAGCGGCTTTTGTTGTCCCATGATGGTGGTATTAAATCAAGTCCAAAAATAGCTCGCCTGTATTTTAGTTGGAGCCTGGGTTCTCTCTATTGTCCTGCCAAAGCTGAATCATATTTCCGTCATTATCATAAAATAGGAATGAACGTCCTATCTTGGCGCAGGGCCAGACATAATCTGTCTGGGTTTCATATCCGGCAGCGCGAATTTTCTTGAAAAAAAGTCGATATCTTCCACCAACAAGCCTAATTCGTGGAAACCAGTATGACCATAACGAAGATTTTGTGGTGGGGTTCTTTGTACTGCCGGCACTTCGGGTTTTTGTAGTTCAATAAGGGCGCCTTGTTTAGATTTCAGGATTGCCATCTTGGAGCGGGCACCAGTCACTTGAAAAATATCGTCAAGAAGGTCTGGGTAAATATATGTTTTTGGGTCTGGCTCGGGCCCGTCCGGCAGCATCTTTTCGACAATCAATTCGAAACCCAAGATATCTCTCCACAAACAAATCGCATCGTCTATGTCGCTAACAAAAATTGCCATATGGTGGAATCGCATATAAGTTCTCTAATATTTCCAATTCATATCAGTGCCTTGTTTTATTTTGAGGCTAAGTTTGCTCGGTAATTTCCGGAATTTATACTAAAATACACTCTTTGAAACCCTCTTTTCTGACAGTGTCGCAGTGTTCTCGGTAGTTATTAGCTCCGCCGCAGTAGGGGAGAACGCGCCGAGGTTTTCCAGGAACATTTGCACACGTGTACCACGAATCGACCTTAGAAACGAGAGTTTCTCGAGCGACTTCATCGTGATGGCTCACCCAATTGTTTTCGGCCTCTAAAGATGGTTCTATGCTCTGGGCTCCACTATTTAGTACATATTGAATGCAGTCTGTTATCCAGTTTACGTTTTGTTCGATACAGGTTGGTACGTTACAAAAGGCCGCGCCTGGTGACATCGGAGCCATTACCATAAACATGTTCGGATAGCCATGAGCTTGCAAGCCTAAAAAGGTGCTGATACCTTTTTCATTCCACTCTTGGCGAAGCAATCGATTATTTCTGCCATACAGATCGATCGTAGTTAGGGCACCCGTTCCGGCATCGAAGCCGGTAGCAAGAATCAGCGTGTCAAGTTGGTATTCCTTTTCTGAAGTAAGGATGCCGTTTTGGTTTACTTTTAGTATAGGGTCCTTATTGACATCTACCAGGGCCACATTAGGCTGGTTGAAGACTTCGTAGTAGTTGTTTTCTAGAGGAACCCTCCGTGTTCCGAAACCATGATTTTTTGGGATAAGTTTTTCCGCTACGGAAGGATCGTGAATTCGCTCGCGAATGCGTTCAATAACGAATTGAGATATTTCTAAATTTGCCTTTTCTTCAAAAAACATTTCCGGAAATAGACCGATCCAAAAGCTGAGAGAGCCGTCAGCCCAATATTTTTCCATCATCGCCAAGCGTTCTTTCTTGCTAAGATCATGAAAGGGAGTCTCTTCGAAATCAAAAGAGAAGCCAGCGAAAGTTTGGTGTCTGGCTTTCTTGATCGTAGGATATCTAACTCTCAAATCCTCTCTTTTTTTGTCGTCATACTTTGGATTTCTGATAGGTATAGTGTAGTTTGGAGTTCTCTGAAAAACGGTAAGTTCTTTAACATCTTTTCCAATGCTTTGTATTACTTGAATACCGGTAGCACCTGTTCCAATGATTCCAACTTTCTTATCCTTTATTTGCAATCCGGAGCGTGGCCAGCGGCTGGTGTGCGCAAGTTCTCCCCGAAAATCTTCGATTCCGTCGACTTCAGGATTTTTGGGCACA
Organism: uncultured Gammaproteobacteria bacterium; assembly: GCA_964642505.1. Taxonomy (GTDB): domain Bacteria; phylum Pseudomonadota; class Gammaproteobacteria; genus TMED69. The sequence continues at coordinate 21,736 of CAZXQY010000009.1, forward strand.
GTAAGGCCTCCGCTTCCCATCACTAAAAATCTTCCAGAGAAAGTTTTTCCGTCTGTAGACAGGAGATTCCAGTTTTTAGAATTTTCATCGAATCGAGCTTCAGATATCCGCTGCCCAAATTCAAAGTGGCTTTTTAAATCAAATTTTTCGGCAACAAAATTGAGATAATTTTCCGTTTCTTCTTGTGCCGGGAACCGTTCACTCCAGTCCCATTCTTCGAGCAGTTCGTCAGAGAAAAAGTATTGATATACATACGATTGGGAGTCGGTTCTAGCACCCGGATACCTATTCCAGTACCAAGTTCCGCCTACCCCTGTTCCGGCCTCTATTCCCTTTACATTGAGCCCAATTTCTCTCAACTTAAAAACGGAATACAGGCCTGTAAAACCAGCGCCTATTACCAGCGCATCGTATCCAGAACTCAATGCCATCCTGACTCTCCTATTTTTATTATTATATTCTGACAGCTTAGAGCTACAAATCCTAGAGCACTAAGTTCCAATGACGGTGATTAGCAACGCAAAAAGCGCAGAGGGAAGGCATCTGGTTGTTGCCACTACGGGCGGAAATTTCTCATTGATAGAACCATTGAATTTATTACACTTCTATCTACGCAGCCGGTCGTTTGGGCCTCAACTCATGTTAAAACCTTCATAACCTGATTTTGCTATATCGAGGCATTTTTCTCGATAGGTTCCGACTCCTCCGATATAAGACAGTAACCGTCGCGGCTTTCCATTTACATTTGAACCCATATACCAGGAGTCTGTTTTAGTCACCAGTGTTTGGTTCGCGAGTTCGTCATGATGTGAAACCCATTCGTCCTGGGTTTTTTCGTCCGGTTCTATAACGCATTTTTTTTCTTTTCTAGCGTACGCGATGCAATCATTAATCCATTCCACCTGTTGCTGAAGGCAAGTAGTCATATTACATAATGCAGCGGAGGGAGCCAAAGGGGCTCCAGCAGTAAATAAATTGGGGTACCCGTATATTTGAAGGCCCATCGTAGTTCGAATTTCTTCTTCCCATTCGTCTTTCAGGGTTCTTCCGTTACGGCCTTTAATGTCAATGCGAGTAAGGGCGCCAGATCCTGCGTCAAACCCGGTTGCTAGAATAATGACGTCAAGCTCGTGAATTGTTCCGTCTTTTAATACCAATCCTCTATCAGTGACTCGAGTAATCGGGTTGTCTTTTACACCGATCGCCGAAACGTGAGGCAGATGATAGGCTTCTAAATAGCCGCTTTCTAGGGGTACCCGATGGGTGCCAAATCCATAATCAGTGGGGATCAACAATTCGCATAATTTCTCGTCTTTCAGTCTTTCTTTCATTTTATTTCTAACGAACTCTGATACTTGTTCATTGATATCCGCCTCAAAGAATATTTCCTTAAAAGAAGAAAGCCAAAGTTCCAAAGATCCGTTTTCCCAGATACGCTCGAGCGCGGCCAATCGCTCTTCGGGGGTATTTTCAGACCAATTACCGTCTTGCCATTCAAATTCGAACCCTGAAAAAGTTTTTGGAAGATTCTCCCTGAACCACTCGTATTTCGATTTATACTCCTCTACTTCTTTTTTTCCGTATTTTGGGTTGTTCATCGCGTTGACGTATTGGGGGCTTCGAATGAACACTTTCAATTCTCGGCAATTCGGAGCAATTGTCTGAATCACTTGTATGCCGGTCGCACCATTGCCAACTACACCAACTCGTTTATCAGAAAAGTTTATGTCTTCTTTTGGCCACCGGGCAGTGTGAAATACCTTGCCCTTGAATTCTGTGATTCCCGGAAACGGTTCTTCCAAAGGTGCGGAGAGCATACCAGTACAAGAGATCAAAAATTGGCAATCGATCATTTGATTTTCCGTGGTTAGCAACTTCCACCTGCTAGCTTCGTAGTCCCACTGTGCTGATTTTATGGTTGTATTAAATTGTATGTCTCTACGTAGATCTAGGCGGTCAGCTACGTAATTCATCCATTTTTCGATCTCAGGCTGTTTTGGGAATTTTTCAGACCAACTCCAGTCTTTGTATAATTTTTCATCAAATAGATACTGGTAGATATAGCTTGCGGAGTCGAATTTAGCTCCGGGATACCTATTCCAGTACCAAGTCCCGCCTACCCCTTCGGCTGAATCGAAAGCTTTCACTTTTAATCCTTGCTCGCGGATTAAGTGAAGCTGATAAAGGCCTGCCACTCCGCAGCCTATGACAGCTGCATCAACTGTCAGGACGTTTGTTTTTTCAGCAGCTTGCGATGTTCCCATTTTTTTCTCCTGTCGCACGTCGGTTTACCGAGATTTTCCCTTGGGGCTGCTCTATGTTAAGAGTAACCAAAATGCTCATCATAGGCTTTCGAACAATTGTCAAATCTCTGATTTTGGTCTTTTGATTTGCTTATTACAGCACGAGAGGTCTTACTTTTGAAGGACCGGTGCGTTTACACCGATATAAGTTACTGCTGCAGTGTGTTTGTTTTGACTTCAGTCCAACTGCCTTATCACCAAATTTCTGATCTCGGTCATATCTTCCATCGCGAAAATCACTCCTTCACGGCCTAGTCCCGAATCCTTAACTCCACCGTAGGGCATATTGTCTACTCGATAAGAAGGTACGTCTCCCACCAAGATGCCACCAACGTCGAGTGTGTCCCAGGCTTTCATCACTTTGTATATGTCTTTAGTGAAGATTCCTGCCTGAAGGCCAAAACGGGAAGAGTTGACTCGTTCAATAATTTCCGAGAAATCTGCATACGATTCGATAATAGCTACTGGTCCAAATGCCTCTTCACAAACCACTTTGCTATCGCTAGGAGCATTTTCCAGAAGAGTAGCCTCCAGCATCGCTCCGTCCCGCTTGCCCCCGCAAAGTACCGTAGCACCGTTACTTTCTGCCTCGTTTATCCAATTTTCTAATCTGATGGCTTCGGATTCGGCGATCATCGGGCCGATGAAGGTTTCTTCTTCTTTGGGGTTCCCAGTTCTAAGTGTAGCCGTAGCGGCGACTAGCTGTTTTTTTGCTTCCGAATAAATCGATTCGTGAATGTATATCCTTTGAACGGAAATACAACTTTGACCAGATTGGTAGAATGCTCCGAAAATTATCCGCTCGATCGCGTCGTTTAAATCAGTATCTGAGTCCAATATAACTGCTGCGTTGCCACCAAGTTCCAGGACGACTTTCTTTTTCCCCGCTTTAGATTTTAAGGCCCAGCCTACGTCCGGTGACCCAGTAAAAGACAGTAGCTTGAGCCGTTCATCGGTAGTGAACAAATCGGCGCCATCCCTTGCACAGGGTAGTATAGAGAATGCTCCTGAAGGTAGATCGGTTTCGGCTAGTATTTCACCTATTATCAGAGCCCCCAATGGAGTACGTGACGCTGGCTTCATTACGAAAGGACAACCTACTGCCAAGGCAGGAGCTATCTTGTGCGCGGCCAAGTTGAGGGGAAAATTAAACGGAGAAATAAAAGAGCAGGGGCCTATAGGAACTCTTTTCCACATACCTCGGTAGCCCTTGCTTCTAGGCGAGATATCCAAAGTTTGCAGGGAGCCATCCAACCTAACCGACTCTTCTGCAGCTATTTTAAAGGTGTCAATTAGTCGAGTGACTTCTCCTCGAGAGTCTTTGATTGGCTTGCCTGCTTCTATACAAAGAATATCGGCTATTTCATCAAACCTTTGTTCAAATCGGTCGACGCAGTGCTGAAGCACAAGTTGTCGTTCGTAGGATGCCATAGACGCAAAAGCTGGTGCTGCTTTTTCGGCGGCTTCTATTCCTCTTCCGATTGTTTCGGCGTCGGCAATTTCGACTTTAGCAACAGCTTGACCAGTATATTTGTCAATTAGGTCAATCGCTTTCCCAGATTCTTCAGGTTTGTTGGCTAGGTAGAAAGGGTATTTCTTTTTTAGTTTGGTCATTTTAATGTCTCAGTTTACGGCCAATTTAAGCACATTTTCTATTTCATAAAGTTCGGACTAGGCTGCCGTTTCTACGCCCCAACTTTTAACTTCGGGCAGCACCTCTTGGCCGAATAATCTCATACTTTTCTCGACGTCATCGTGCGACATTCCGGCATAACTCATCATAACTGCCCACTCAAAGTCACCTAGCACTTCTTTCCGTTTTTCAAGTTTATCTAGAATTTGCTGAGGTGTGCCGTAAGCTTGTACATTCACATAATCTTCAAGGGATTGCTCTTTGCCCGCAGCTTTAAGAATATCTACGGCACCAGCATAGGCTTCGTATCCCTTCATATCGCGATGATAGTCTTCTAGGAATTCATAGTGCTCTAAAACACTTAAATAGTACGAAGAAATATATTTTCTGGCCATTTCTTCCGCTTTGCCAGCGTCCTTATCGCAGTAGGTTACATCTATGACGACTGGAGGTGGAGCTGGTCTATTATGCGCCTTAACGAACTCAGCCCTATAAGCCTCAATGCCTGGCATGTGCTTTTCTATCTCGAATTGTAGAAACGTCATCATGTTCGCGCCTAGATTTGCAACTACGGGTACCGTATCAGGTGACATCGCTACTCCATAGAAACGATCTTTGAAAGTACGGCTAGGTCTAGGCCTAATTTCCGTACGTTTTTGTGGGTAGAACGGGCCGTCGCCTTCTATAAATCCTGTTTCCAGTGCCTTAATAATCATCGGAGCAGCTTCGTCAAAGCGAGGCCTCGCTTCTTCCATATCTATTCCGAAAGCCTCATATTCTTGTCGAGCTAAGCCACGACCAACGCCAAAAACGAGACGGCCATCACACAAAGCGTCCAACATACACAACTTCTCAGCGACTCGAATGGGGTCGTTCCACGGTAGGATCACTGCCCCCGTACCTAATTTTATTCGAGACGTACGGGCGGCTAGCCAAGTTAATGTCTGTAGGTTATCTGGTACAATGGAGTAGTCATCAAAATGATGCTCAGCAGACCAGCAGATATCGAAACCACAGTCTTCGGTCAGCTCAGCAAGAGCCATCTCTTTTTTGACGAAATCGGCGTCTGACATCCCTTTGTGAACGTTCTGATTGACTATCAAATAACCTACTTGCATCACCTATCTCCTAAATTTGTTCCTGCCCTTTATCTCGACATTATCGTAAAATACGTCTTCGGTCGAGTAAAAACGTCTTCAATAGTCGCTATTTTCTTAAAGAAAACCCGGATGTTTTCGTGAGGCAAGCTCGACCCCTTCTAGTGTCCTGACAAACATTAGCCGCTTAAACAGTAGATTCGCAGCCTTTGGACTGATTAAATTCGTAAGCCCAGTGTAGTTGCAGTTCTATGTCAATTAATCGACGCTGAAATAAGTTTGACTTTCAATAATATATAAGGTTTCTTTACTGTCGGAACTAAGGATTTCACATAGCAGCTTGATCGCTCGGAGACCAAATTTCTTTATCTTAGATATTATTAAAAGGAACAGGTATTTTTCTCGCTAAAGTTCTATAAATTGGTTGAATATCGGTAGATATTAAGCGAATATTATTCTTAAAAATAGATATATTTGAAGAGGGTTCTAATGGGTACACAATGGGCGGTATCTGGTGATTACGTCGAAGCTTGCAGTTGTAATTTTTTGTGCCCTTGTGGTCCCAGTAACATGGCAGATCCGGCTACCCACGATTTTTGCAAAGTAGCGCTCGGTTTTGAAATAAAAAAAGGCCATTTTGGGGATGTTTCCCTTGATAATGTTAAATGGATTTATGTGGCTCAATCGAAGGCGTATATGTCGGTTGGAGAATGGATTGGCGGTTTAATAGTCGATTCGGGAGCGTCTGATGAACAGGCGGCTGCAATAGAAGCTATTTGTCAAAAGGGTGGTGGACAAGGTTGGTCGGTTGTTGCTCCTCTCGTTTCAGATTATCGGGGTATGGAAAGGTACCCTATTATTTTTGAAGCAGGTAAAAGTGTTCGGGTCGAAGGGGTAATTGAACAAGTTTTAGAAGGAGTGGCCAGCCCAGTTTCAGAAGGAGAGTTTCTTGGCTTAGACAACGCGGGTCATCCGGTGACTTCTCGTTTAAATTTGGCTAGGGCACTTAAACATTTCATTAATATTTTTGGGATTGATTGGGAAGATAATTCGGGCACGAACAACGGTCACTTTGCTCCATTTGCCTGGGAAGGGGAGACTGGCTGAGGTTTTGCTTTGGTTGGACTTCGCTATCTAAAATATGTTTCGCTGGTTATCCTGTTTGTTGTTTTTGTTATTGCGTGGTGGTTGTTTGTAGATAGCTCCTATCGAATGGGTGTTCGTGATACTGGGATTTCACCCACTGATCTAATCATGGGACTGATGATGGATCCGACAACGCGGGTTTCTTCTTATATTTTGGCGGCTATAATAATGTGGACGCTGATGATGTTGGCGATGATGCTGCCCGCCGCTGTTCCCCTCATATTAATATTCAGGAAAATTTATCGGACCGATAATTTGGAAGGAGATAGCTTGCGTTTGGCTTTTGGTTTTTTGACTGTTTGGATTTTATTTTCGACCGCTGCGGCGATGGTACAATGGGCTTTGCATCAGAATGGCCTGCTGGGAGGCAAACATTTTGCGGTCAATAAGGGTTTAGCCGGGGCAATATTCTTTGGGGCCGGACTTTATCAATTTTCGCCGATCAAGGACGCTTGTCTATCGCGTTGTCGGAGTCCGGTTAGTTTTCTTGTGGAACATTGGGATCCAGTAACCGGCAGTGCATTTCGGATAGGATTTCACCATGGTCTTTTCTGTTTGGGATGCTGTTGGGTACTAATGCTTTTGATGTTCGCGGGCGGGGTTATGAGCGTACTTACCATGGCTGTCATTAGCATTTTAATTTTGTTGGAACGTACCTTGCCTGGTGGTCGTTGGATTCGATTCTTGCCGGGTTTTAGCTTGCTGGGTATTGGTGCTTACGTGTGGCTTTATGGGGGTGGGTAACTAAACCGCGAGATTATTCAAATAGATAGACCCGACGCCAAATGATTTTTCCAGGCTACTAAACTACTCTTATTTTGACGAGTGTAGAATGGACGCTCGAACTTTCTGCCATGTCAGCTTTCTGTGCCTTATGAACAAAATTGATGTTCTTTTTTGTTTTCTCTATGCTTGGCCATCTTCCCTTATACGATAACAGTGTTTTAGGAAGTATCGCGTCGTCCACAAAAACTTCTAGTTCAATTGAACCAGCTTCATTATATAGCTCGAGGGGAGAACCATTAGAAATTCGCAGGCGAGCGGCATCACTTGGATTTATGTGAACCTTCGCTTCCCCTGCTCTACCCGATAAGTTGATATCGTTTGAGTAAGAGTCGTTCATACGCCAAAAAGAAGCTGGGCTTAGAAGCCTCCAATCGTCTATGTCGCCTTGCTCCTCGAATAATGGCAGGGGGGTCCGAGGCAAACCCAATTTTTCTGCTTCGTTGGAGGCAATTTCGATTTTTCCGGTTGGCGTTTCAAAATCTAGGGTCGAGTAGGGAATGATCACCTTTTCGTCGATGTAAGCATATCCGTTTCGCTTCAGGTCTTCAAAACTAAGGTTCATGTTTGTTTGTCTTAGCATGGACTCTATAAGCTCTTTGTCTGATTCATAAAGGCTAGGTTCAGTAATGTTCATTTTCCTTGCCAGACGCCGAAAAATTTCTGCATTAGGTAGTGATTTTCCCAGTGGGTCAGATATCTTAGTCTGAGCGCCGATGTAGTAGTTAAAGTAACTGAAGGTCAGATCATCGTACTCGAGAAAATTAGCCGCTGGTAGAATGATATCGGCATACTTAGCAGTATCCGTCATAAAGATATCACAAGCTACTACAAACAAATCGTCGCGATTTAAATTTTTCCTTAATTTATTCTGATCTGGAGCCGAAGCTAGGGGGTTTGTATTCCAAGAAAAGAACACCTTGAACTTTTCCAGGTCAGTCAATTCATCCGCCAATTCCATATGGCTAATGACGGTTTTTTGTTTTTTGTTCAAGTTGACACCTTTGAGCCAGTCAAAATCGATACCAGCGACTGCCGGACTGATATTTAGGTAACAAAAGCCCGCTCCGGCTTTTCCAATATTACCAGTGAGTGCGGGTAATAAGCCGACAGAACGCATAATATTCCCGCCGTTCAATTGGCGCTGGAGTCCTTGTCCGCACCACAATAAGGAAGGCCCGTTACCGTATATTTGAGCTACTTGGTTTATTGTATTTGCCGGAACTCCCGATTTTTGCTCTCCCCACTCTGGCGTGGCAAGCTCAATGTCTTCTAGGATTTCAGGATAACCAAAAGTATTTTTTGCGATAAAGTCGGCATCAAATTTCCCCTGGGCCCGCAAGCAATGTAACAAGGAGAATGCCAAGGCAGCATCGGTTCCAGGTCTGGGTTGTAAATGAACATCTGCACTGGTCGCGGTTTTTGTCCGAACAGGATCAACTACAATTATCTTGCCGTTGAAGTCACCCAGCCAATTCTCATGGATATGTGGTGCCGAATGGGCGGGGTTGGCTCCCCAGACTATAATTGATTTGGCGTCCGGCAAAGTTCTCGGATCGAATCCAAATATAGAATTACCAAATAAAAGTTCCCAAGCTACGTGACCCGCAGCATTACATATGCTATCAGGATCGACTTCGGACGCCCCTAGGTAATTGAAAAAACGATTAGGAAAGGCATATCCCACAAGTGATAAAGTGCCTGAGTAGTGCGTGTGCAGAATTGACTCAGCTCCGTAGAGCTTGATGTTCTCTTCCAATTTGTCGGCGACGGTAGATAAGGCATTATCCCAAGAAATTTGTTGAAAACTTCCTTTGTCTCTAGGCCCTATTCTCTTTAGAGGATACAACAGGCGCTTGTCTTCTTCCTGCCAGACACCGTTATAAGCAATCGCACATTTCGTGCAAAGTTTACCCCGGGAGACAGGGTGATTTGCGTCTCCTAAAATGCGGTGCTTGCCGTCACTTCTTCTTTCGACCACCATGCCGCACGCGTCGTAACAATCTCTCGGGCAGTTAGTTTTTATTAGTGTATTCATCTTAGACTGGTGCTGTATTTCTCTTAACTAACTTGTAGGTTCCGAAAAGTGCGAGCTGTCCATTTCAGGAAGAATTCTTAATTAGAATACGGGGCGATGGAAGGTGATAGTAGTCGCAAGATGCTTTCCTCTCCGAAAACCTATGCTGAATTAATTACATTACATACCAGCAAGGTAACTAAGACAAGAGTTTTAAAGCACCCGTTCAAGTAAATTGATTATTTTTAGTATCAATTATCTCATTTTCGGAAGGTCTCCGAGATTTCTGTTTTTTGAACAGTTCTCTCAATTTCCGCTACAATTCCAATCTATTGGGAGGTTAAATGTAAAATTTTTAACGGTCATGGATGAAGTTTCGCGCCTTTTGTTATTTTGTCGACCAGTTTCCTCTCTTCCCTGAGTCCGATACCCACAATCGGTAAATCGGAGGATTGATAGCTGGAGACAGTTTCGCGATTGTCGTCATCGTTTCCCGTAGAAAACATGTCTTTTATATAGATGGAGGTCGTGACAGAGCGATTTTGACTTCTCTCATGGATTCGCTCCATAACGGTAGAGTCTGCTTGAAGCACTACCGTCGGCTGTCGATTCAAAGGTAAGTATCTTCGCTCAGATTTGTCTCGATAGTCTTCTCCGATCAATTCAGGGTGTTTTCCTACAATTCCGCTCATTAAAAATGTGGTTACGTTGAGTTTTTGCCACATTTCTAGTTCGTCTAAAAGCACAATGGCAATTTTTGTGTCAAACAATTTTAGGTGCCTCCAAATCTCATAACATTTCTAATCTCGGTGCCTTGGTCGCTATTTCTAGCTAAAAATCCAATCATGACCCTAAATAATATTATTAAGGCGCTAGTCGGGCAAACAAATCACTTTTTCGACGCTTGATCCGGAGAATAAAATTGGAAATTACATCTTGGAGTCCTACAGTATAGTTTTCACGGATCTTTTGTAACTTGACGTTTGTAAATAGCCGTCTAACGACAGTTAGATTTTTCATTATGAGCTTAACGGATGGTTCATTTTAGACGGTTGAATCTCCCATACGAATGGTTTTTCTAGCGTTAGTATAGGCTACTGGAACAGGGCATAAGTACATCCCAGTCTTTTCTTTGATCAAGGAGTTTTTGAAATCCATCTGCAATAATTCCTTATAAACGCAAAGTTGTAGTGACCCTTTAAGACTCGTTGGCCGAGTGGCAATAGGAAACTTCCTAAGCTTAGAGAATTGGCCCAGCACTCGGTGCATAAAGAAGCTGCTATATCTAGTAGCGTTTTTAAACGTCAATTAGTTTTAAATGGCTGCCACAATTTTGTTTGCAATCGGAACTCCCGAACCCTTTGGCTATTATTCTACCTTCCAATTTCTTATTTAAATCGCATTCGCCAAGATCAGACTTAATTATTTGCAGTACTTTGGAATTTTCACTAGCTAGGAAATAATCTATATGCCAATAGAGATTTTTATTTTTTAACAGGTGTCGATTTATTCTTTTATCTATATTTTTCTTCGCGGAACCAGTATAAACGTAGTTCCCTTTGGGGAAAATAAATAGACCTAATTTTCCTGCTTGAATCTGGAGATTTTTGGTTAGATTTATGTAAAGGCGGTAAGATTGAATAGGTCGCATTTAGGCTATTTTTTATCTGTCAAGGACAGGGTGAATTTATCTAAATCGAACTAACGGTTAATAATCTTAAGGTTGACGTTTCGGGCGAAGAATAATTTCTGTGGGGCAGCATGTTGGGGAGGAGGCCAAAATAAATTCCACTGCCGAAGCTACGTCATCGGGAGTGATCATTTAAGGAGAAGCTCAATAGGCAGACGAGAAAATGATCACCGTCGGCCAAGCTATTAGCGGGGCTGTTTTTAGCGCCAGCAGTTTCCTTTTGTCTATATCACTCTCCAATAGTTCGTCCTCCCTAGTGGCCATTAGTCAAGTTCCGTAAAAATCCTTTATAAAAGTTTGGTCCGATATCGGTGGTCTCGCATAGCCTATATCCGATTGTCGATCAGGTAAACTTATTTTATCGTACTCTATAGCCTTGTAGGGAATAGAAGAGAGAAGGTCACGAATACAGTTCAATCTAGCTTTTTTTTTATCGTCAGCCAAAACTACTCTCCACGGAGATTGTTTAATGTCAGTGTAATTGAACATTTGATCTTTTGCCTTGGAGTATTCTATCCATCTGCTTCTTGATTCTAAATCCATAGGGCTCAATTTCCACTGTTTGGTCGGGTCTTCGATTCTGTCTTCAAAACGTCGCTCCTGTTCTTCGTCACTAACTGAAAACCAATATTTAATGAGGATAATGCTGGATCTGATGAGCATTTGTTCGAAAATGGGGCAAGAACGAAGGAATTCATCATATTCATCGTCTGAACAGAAGCCCATAACTTTTTCTACCCCACCTCTGTTATACCAACTGCGATCAAATAGGACGATTTCTCCAGCCGCAGGGAGGTGAGCCACATATCTTTGAAAATACCATTGCGTTTTTTCACGTTCGGTCGGTGTTCCTAAGGCGACCACTTTACATACTCTAGGATTAAGCGACTCCGTGATCCGTTTAATAGCACCACCTTTACCGGCGGCATCTCTTCCTTCAAAAAGTACCGCTACCTTTAACCCTTTTAACTTGACCCATTCTTGAAGCTTAACGAGTTCAACCCGTAAATTTTTTAATTCTTTGTTGTATCGTTTGCTAGGAAGTTTTTTCATAATAATATTCTCCGGAATTCAACCATATTCATTGAATTTTCCGAATAGTGTTCCTTAATTAGTTTATCGAGCAAATGAGCTAGTTAACTCGGAAAGCCAAGTCCACGCTAGTAGACGATACGTAACTAGGATGAACACAATTCAATGGATTCAATTAAGTTCAAGTATACTAAAACTATTGGCGGGATTAGTAGTAAAAACTAGGAGTATTTTCGTACACTTTTGGACGCACTTTTTTGCAAACGTAAGCAGTACCAGCAGAATGCCCCACACTCTCAAAGTGGTTCTTGTATTAGCCTTAGATAGTCTTGGGAATTGGAGTAAAAAGTTGCCTGCATAACAGATGATTTTTTCTTTGAATTTTTTAGGTCAAACTTCTAATTGCTCTCTAATGAAGATATATACCTGCTTTAAAAAATAACCGGTACTGAAAAAAGTGCAGTATGGCCCCAAAACACGAACACGGCATAAATACCTGTTCCTGCGCCAATAACAATAAGGTCGTTGTAGGGTTTTTCAGGGGGACTTATCATCGCAGTTTGGTTCCTTTTTTTTAGCGAGATTCTGTTTAGAATTGCCCAAACCAGTAGGGAGCTAAAGAGAATGACGTCGGCTATGGTCCCGTTGGTCAACAGGTGTGATAACGCCCAAATTTTGGTGGCCGCAAGAAGAGGATGCTTAGTGAGAGTCTTGATTCGACCAGGGAAGTTGGCCGCAAGAATGAGAGGGAAAACGAAGAACATCAAAAGTAGGGCGAGATATCGGGTCAAATCAAGGGGTTGATAAAGCACTATTGGGTCTTGTCGGGCCAATCCATATCCCCAGCAAATCAACGCAAATCCGATTAAAGAAAAGACCGAATATATGCCTTTCCATATTGGGGTACTTAATTTGTCAGCGGTTCGATTCCGCCATTCTTCATTAAATATGGATATACTATGAGTGCCGACAAATATAAGAATCCCCGTGACCAGATAAAGCATTAGTTGCCCCTGTTTTTCAACATAATATATTCTGTAATCTATCACATAGGGCAAATGAATCAGTATCTACTGGTAAAAATTAGAGTAGATCAGTGAAAGATTGGCTTCCAGCGCTCTTAGCGCAGTAGAATGACGAGGGTCAAAAGAGTTTTGGAGGTGATTATGTTTGCCGAATATCTTAAGTATGATGCCGTAGGTTTGGCAAAACTTATTCGAGATGGCGAGATAGCGATCGAAGAGGTTTTGCAGGAGGCCATACGCAGGTCTGAAGACGCAAATTCAAAATTAAACTTTATTTCTTACGAGTCTTATGAGGTCGCGCTAGAATATGTTAAGAAATCGAAGCTCGATGGGCCACTAGCAGGGGTTCCTTGGTTGGTAAAGGAATTAGCCAGCAGTTGGGCTGGACAACCGTTAACAAATACAGTTCCCTATCTTAGAAATGTCGTGGCAGATAACGATTCAGAATTAATTTGTCGACTCAAATCGGCTGGAGCAATCCCGTTTGCCAAATCTACGTCTCCAGAGAATGGATGGGCTCTTTCCACAGAATCGACTTTGCATGGAATAACCCGCAACCCATGGAATCTGGACAGGACACCCGGGGGTTCTAGCGGAGGATCGGCGGCGGCGGTCGCGGTAGGGGTGACTCCTATAGCAGATGCCTCCGACGGGGGGGGATCTATTCGAGTGCCCGCTTCAAATTGTGGTTTAGTGGGTTTGAAACCGTCGAGGGGACGTATTTCCCTTGCTCCTCACTTAGATTATTGGTTTGGCGGAGTGAGCCTTTTTTGCGTATCTCGGACAGTTCGCGATACCGCGACACTGTTGGATGTGCTGGGGGGATCCTTACCTGGAGAACCGTATACCCCGTCCGGCCCTCGTACCAATTACGTAGACGAAGTTGGTAAGCCTGCTGGCAAGCTATCGGTCGCTTTAGTCCGGTCTAGCCCCAATGGTTGTACGCCGATCGAAGCAGAAGTCTTAGAAGCTCTGGAAGAGCGAGCGAAATTAATGGAAAAACTGGGACACGTCGTTGAAGAAGCTAAGATTCCTTTTGAATATTGGGATCTTTACGATGATTATTCCCAAATAATTGCGGTTCAAACGGCGTCTTTCTTTGAGGACATGGCTGAGAACGTTGGGCGGCCGGCTACCAGTTCGGATATGGCGACGTTATATTGGTCCATGATAAAGCAAGGTCGAGAAATTACGTCCTTAGATTATGACAGGTGTATTAATCGCCTGAGAACAAAAGCAAGAGATATGGTCGGTAATATGGCTCGCTTCGATTTATGGATGATGCCTACTACACCGATGTTGCCTAGACAACACGGGTATTACGACATGTCGCTAGAGGTAAAAAAATATCATGACACTATAATGGCACCGGACTGTTGCTTTACGGTTCCTTTCAATGTATCTGGTTTGCCAGCGATCTCTTTACCTCTCAGCGTTTCGGTTGAAGGACTTCCTATCGGAATACAGTTTATATCAAGGCAACATGACGAAGCTACCTTGATTAGAATCGCGGCTGAGTTGGAACAAGAACTGGACACGGCAAAAAGATGCGAAGTTCTGTGGGCACAATATTAAAAAGATTTCTAGTCTCTAAAGCTCAGGAAGGCAGACGTAAATCACGTAAAGAAAATATCTTGAAAGTCGCGGCTTCCAAATGTATAGCAACCGGTCAAAACCGATTCTTTAGGCCGATGGATCCATCGTCTCCTATAATTTTATTTTCGTTTTCGCCATAGTGGGCGCTTTTATTGTTTTGGATAAATTTAGTTCGTATTACTTCTTTAAGAAAACTCTAGGATCTTTTTATCTGTCGGCCTTAATAGTTTAAATCAGCAACAGGCACAGCTTGGGGGCGAAGCCGGTCTATAAGTAGTGCGAGTATGATTGCTACTTAGCACGGCTTCATTCGACGTTTGGTCCAAGAGGTGAACATCAGAAGAATTTGTCTTCTTATTAGCGGAATTTCCGCTGCTAACTATACGAAAATGTTTCGTATCAACGGTTGTGTTAATTTCTATCGTGCAGGTATCTACGATTCTCCAATCGTGGTAATTATCATTGTCTAGATATACGGTGACAGAATCGGGTTCGGTCAGGTTAGTAACTTTCCAGCTTGTAGGCAGTTTGGTCGCACTTTTTGTAGCGGCATAAGTGGACACATATAGGGTAGAACTATCCGATTCATGTAGGGCCCGACTGATACCAATCTTTGGGAAATCTACTCCAATCACAGTAGGTTCGCTATAGTGGTTTAATTGTTTTTCCTTATAGACGTTAGACCAGGCTCCAGGTTGTCCTATTTCTGTTAATATTAAGAGACCATTTAATTGTGAGCGAGGGTAATCTTCTTCTAATCCGAACCGCCAAGCAAAGCGATCGTCGTCATCAAAGAAATTTGGCCCCCATTCCCGTTCAGCCAGGCCCTTAAGCCTTCGCTCGGTTGTAAAATCACCTACTTCTCTAGCAAGCATGAGTATCATGCACAGCCACCTTGGGTCGTTGAAACCTTGTACAATTGATTTACTTCGGTCGTTCCAGCCAAGATCTCGTATTCCTGCTTCATACAGTTCTAGACCGAATTGGGGAGCCTGGGGAAACAGATAAAAAAGAGGAGCCAGCATGCCGTATCCGCTTAATCCGGAAGGAGCGTTGTAGGCCACAGACTCTATCGGATCGTAGTAGAACGCGAACGACTTAATATCGCCTGATCGATCTCGATCTGTAAAATTGGTTTTAGCAAATTCTATCCATTGATCGTAGACTTCATGAGTTTTTGAGAGGAACAATTTGTCGTAGAGTTGTAATCCTAGTCCCGCGGCGCTTAAACAATAAGGCCATATTTTTGTGTTTTCGCAATGGGCGCCTTGAGGTCTTTCTAACCATTGATCTTTTATAAATTCCGTAATCGAATGTTGATCCCATTGAAAGAGTCTGTCGTTATAACCGGTAACCTTGAAAGGTTTTTCCCACTTGTCATCCCCGGAAACATAAGAATAAGTACCCAAAAGTAAGTTGAAGAAACCTCGGAAAAATAAATTGCCATCTGCGCCAATAGGGTCTGGTTGTAAGCCCCACGGCTCTACACCGTTTGCGGTCCAACCAGGTGGGTCGTATCTACCTCGCAACTTTTCGGGCAGCCAGACTAGCCAGTCCGGAGGATATTGGTTCCTGTTCGGATCATGGCCGATAAGAGTTAACCAATCTACGGCTGCCCAGAAAGTAGTGTAACGCCCCACTAGTTCGTCGGCTATTCGAGTATAGACTTCCCGCCAAGCGGGTGTCTGATCGGCCATTAAGGGTAGAGAATAAGACGTCTCGGAAAGGTCAAACCGGGGGAACGCACACATGGGAGCGGTTGTCGTTTTATCCCACCAAGGTAAAGGTTCCCCGTCGCTACTCCAGTCTTCTTTTGTAGTTGCCTTTTCCCAGATGTATCTGAGCCACCCTTGAGCTCTAGGGTTTAATCCGCGGAATGTTTCTTTATCGTTCATTAATTTCCGCCGATAAAACGTGTTCGAAGCCCTCTTTCTTACCTTCTATTTCCCCTCCCTTACCGACACTCCATAATAAGGTTTTTTCTCGTTGAGAATGCGCTTTTTCCCAATTGGGATCAAGTTTTTCCACTGCCGGCTCTCGGACAATCTTTTTACCAACCTTAGTCGTGGAATCCGGCTTTGAATAATTATTCGGCATTGTTTTGTGTACGGATCGGTTCAGCCAGGGAACGTAAGCCATAATCAACTCGTAGAACCACAGCAAGTAAGGCAGGTCTCCTTTATAGGATATTGTGCCTGAAGCCAAGCCGTCTACTGTCTTTCGCACTCCGTCTCCAGCAAGTAATATTCTCACTGCCTGCCATCCGGTGGAGAAAGTCAGGGTGAAAACAGCCTTTGAGTCGCAGCCGGATCGGGATCGGGCTATACGATTCTCAAATAAAAACGTTCTCGCTACGCCGTCTTCCGATGCGATGGTTATCCCGAAATCTCTCGCTGTCTGAGAACGCATTCTCGGTGAGATTCTGCTCATAACGAACAGCAATACTCCGACATTCCAAAGTAGTAATCGAAACACTTACGAGTCCTCTTAGCAGCATTTACTTCTAAGTATCAAGTATACTGTACGCTACTTACTTATAAAGACACAAATCTGCGGCTGATTTCAAATCAAAGAGTAATAACTTGGTCAGGAGGATTGCCAGCGAGTGCTTCGTAGAGCTGTGGGAAGCACCCAGCCTGAACGCCTTGTACTGTTCCAAAGGGTTTTATTTGACCGCTGCCACATTGTTCTAACGTACCTTCGGCCATGTTTCTCCGGACGGCGCACTGATCGCACATCATTAATAGGATGCCTAGTTCAGCGGCAACGATAGCCAGTCTCTCTCCGATTGAATTATCTTTCCTTAAGACAAAAAGGTTATCGTCGAAAAAAAACATACCCAAAACCATAGCTCCATGGTTACCCTTCTCTAATTGAGGCAAAATCATCGTTGCCAATTGAAAAGTACTTGCCATGTTGGTTCGAAAAACATAAGCAACTTTCACAAAAACACCTCTCTTTCCTTAAAAATAAATTATTTTTCATTAAGATATTCCATCGACATCGACTTTAAGGTCAATGTAGGTCGTTAATTTTATCTTTCGTGTTTTAGCATTTTAATTAGCACAACAAAAGTCACTCGTCCGAAGGACTAGTAGAATTAAATCTCTTGGCTTATTACTACTTGGCCGTCGGTAGCACTTATTTCTAAGGGCAGGGAGTTATTTTGTGACTCGAGCCTTCGTTTTTTACCACTTTTCTTACTTATTAATACCCAATTTTGCAAAGATTTAAGATTGGTCATTTTCATAGTGGTTTTGGTAGACACCAAATCTTTATTTTTTGTATCCACCCGCAAATACATTTCGACACCTGTCCAGCGGGCTTCACTTAGAGCGAAATCTGGAAAATCAACGCCTTCTATCGTTGGCTCAGAGAATTTGTTTAAATTAGGTTCGTTGAAAATCCTTGACCAATCACCTTTCTGGCATACCCAACCCGCCATGATCCTCGCATTCCATTGGCCCCGTGGAAAACGTTCGTTCAGTCGTAGCCCTAAGGTTAATTCGCCCGAGCTACGATCCCATATGGGCTCGATAAATTCTTCTGCTGCATCCCAAAGTCGTTTCTTTGTATTGTGGTCACAGAACTCTCCTGCAAGATGCAAAAGCATAGTGGCTTTGACAGGATCGTCTAGACCTGTAATGTTTCCTTCATTTAGAACCCCATAAAATTGACCTAGCGTTTCCCACCCTATCTCAGCGATTTCATTCTTCTGCGGGGCGAAATACCAAACAGGTGTTATTATGCCCATAGGTCCTCGTCCGATATGTTCGTTAGCTATAGGATCGTAGTACAGGTCGACAGCTACAGGCTTTCCTCTCTCCCAGGAAATATAGTTCTGCTTCGCGAATTTCCACCATTTTTCAAAAGCGTCGTGATGGGTGGTTCCAAACAGTTGATCGTATAGTCTCAGACCGAGACCCGCTCCGGCTAGTCAGAAGGGCCATATCTTAGTGTTTTCACAATGACATCCTTTTTCGCTGCGATTCCACTGAGCCGCCAAAAAAGCAGCGACCCTAGAGTGCGTCCACTCAAAAGTATTTTGACCGTCCCGTATCATTTTAAAGGGCGAATCCCATTTGTCGTCGCCGGATACGTATCGGTGCAGGCTCATAAGTAGCGTAAAGAACCCTTTATAAAATAGATTGCCATCCGCGGAAATAGGATCAGCCTGGTATCCGTAGGGTTCAATTCCATTTGCGGTCCAACCGGGAACATCGTAATCACCCCAGAGCTTTTTAGGTATCAAAGGCTTGTACCTTTCTGGATAATTTTTTCGGTTGGGATCATGGCCGAACTGAGTCAACCAATCCGAAGCTGACCACCAACCTGTATGTCTATGGACAAGTTCATCAAGTATTTTGCCGTATACTTCTCGCCAGGCGGGCGTTCTGTCGGCCATTAATGCTATTGAATAGCTTGAATCAATGAGATCGAAACGATGCCATGAAAGCATCGGTTCACCAGTCTTATTGTCCCAATGAGGGTGCGGTCGGCTGTTTTTATCCCAGTTATCTGGTGTGGTTGCTTTTCTGTATAAATAACGCAACCAACCCAAAGATCTTTTGTCTAAGGTAGTCATATGAATGCTCTATTCCCTATTATAACTCTAAAAACTTTTGCGGTTCCTTAGTTATCAGTCCGAATACGCGTAGTTATCTTCATGATCCCGGCTTCTAAAACTTGTTGGCTATAGCCTTCTTATGAACTCAAACCTCACACCTCTTTGTTTGACATCTCCGAAGCGACGCTATCGCACTAGCTTTAATACAATTCGTATCTTAACGTAACAGCATAATTTTCCCCTAGTTATATAGTTAGGTATTAGCACCTTATACTATCGGTTCTCTAAGGAAGATAAGAGTGTCTTCTGTCGCTCTCGAAGACTCTATAAACTTGGAAAAGCCTCTTATCTACAAATTTTATTAGTTGTGCCGTATTTTTAAATTTGTTGTAGCTTTACATCAATGTATCGTTGGGTAATGATGCTTGTGTGATGAATACCGGAGCGAGAGTTTTTCGATCGAGCTCTTAGTTGTTGCCATCTGCAGGGCACTGGCGCCCTCCCGAGTCGTCTTACGGTAAAAAGTCAGAATGTTAAACTGGAATTAGGATCCTAGCCTACCGCATTTTTGAAGAGGGAGAAACGCAATGGGGGAACAGCAATTTTTATTTTGGGCGATAGGACTTGGAGCGATTTCTGCTGCTTCTCTGCCTCTTGGTTCGATTTTCGGCTTATGTTTGAGTCCGAGTAATAGGGCTTTGGGAGCAATGACGGCGTACGGAAGCGGTGCCCTAATTGCTGCGTTGGCAGTAGAGTTGATAGCTCCGACGGCGCTACATCTCGGGCACACCAACACTTTAGAAACGCACAGAGAGGCCGCTCACCATCTAATCACTATGCTGTTGGGTGCTTTATCAGGGGGAGTTGTATTTGTCCTTCTGGATCAGGCTATCAATTCTCAAGGCGGGTTCCTTAGAAAAACCTCGGCAATAATTTCCCACTTCTCCAGCCAGAAAACTGCTAGAAGAAAGCAAATAGTAGAACATCTGGGCGCTAGTAAAATGATCAGAGGTCTTCCTCTAGAAATGGTAGAGGAAATAGTAGATAAGATTAAAGAAAAGAGCGTTGTGAAAGGCGAACGTATCTTTGATGAAGGTGATGATGGGCATGCCTTATATTTTATAGAATTGGGTAAGATTAATATAACTCGTGAAAACCAGCATATAGCAAGTTTGGAATCCGGAGACGCCTTTGGTGAGGTTTCGATGGTAACCAATGAGCGAAGAACTGCGACGGCTGTAGCGGGAGAAGACAGTCTCCTGTTGGTTCTTGATAAGGAGGATTTTAATAATCTACGCGAAAAGTCGGTCGACTTAGATCATAATACTCAACGCTTAGCTGCTGAACGTCTTAAAGAGCTGGCTGAAAACGAAAGTATGGACGAAGACGGAGAGAAATGGGTTCGTCAGGCTATCGATAACTTGGCGGAGACTGCGGTCATTCCTACGGCTGCGGAATTACAGAAGGCGGAAGACGAATATACTGGAGCACCAATGGCTATCTGGTTAGGCATACTCTTGGATGGGATTCCGGAAAGTTTTGTTATTGGTACAGCAGTGTTCAGTTCTATTAGCGTAGCGATTATGGAGACAGGGGCGGAGTCAGTAACGTTCTGGGGATTGGTCCCATTTACCCTAATAGCGGGCCTTTTTCTGGCGAATTTTCCGGAAGCTTTGAGTAGCTCGATAGGCATGAAGAAATTAGGCTGGAGTAATCGAAAGGTATTCCTCATGTGGTTTAGTCTGCTAATACTCACCGCAGTAGGAGCTGGTTTTGGCTACTGGCTAGGAGGTAGTATCGATCACAATACTGTCGTTTTTATTGAGGGGCTAGCGGCGGGAGCGATGTTGACGATGATTGCTGCGGCTATGATTCCGGAAGCAGTACATCTTGCTGGCGGTAATCTAGTGGGTCTAACTACTTTAGGTGGATTTCTGAGTGCAGTGTCTTTTAAACTGATCGAGTGAGCTTATTCGGAGCCGAAAATAATCGTATGCCATTGCATCGACTGCTAAAAGTGAGATGGTCCCGTCTTTTTTCTCGGTTCGCTATATAAACTTTGCGAATTCAAAATCACAAAAAGAAAAAGTGCGACTGTCGAAACTGCAAGAATCTAAAGGATTAAGGCGCAACGGAATTTCTGTAGGTGGTGCTGGACGTCGAGAATCGTTTTTAAAACTGTGGCAAACTAGTTTAATTAGAGTGACATTGAAAAGGGTGTCATGTAAATCATGTTTGCCATTCGGCTAAATGTATCCATCTGTACCTAGCCTCTAATTACGTCAGAATTATGGGAAGAAAACTAAGCGCGTTGCTAGGCTCGTAAAATAGCTAATACTTCGCTTAGTTTATCTAGGCTGTCCTCATTCCATGGATGGGGAATTGTGGAAACATGCTCGACTTCTTTGGCAGCATATTCAGCGAAACGGTCGGCGATTTGTTCCAACGAGCCACTAAAAGGCACAGACGTTGGCATAATTTCATAGGGTCCGTCGGAGAAGTTTACCGCGATTGTCGCGGTTTGAGAAACGCTTTCAGGATCGCGGCCACTTCGTATACAAGCGTCGTGTATTGGAGCCCAGGCATCTTCGTACGTCGATATGTTGCAGTCGCCGAAAGCGATCATGCAATTCCACATCTCAGCAAACTCGGCCACGAGGCGGGACATACGCGGCTTCCCTTTAAGAGTACCTATGAGAATTGGAGGGGTTCCAGTTTGCGATTTCGGTAGTAATGCAGCTTTCTCTATTTGATGAAATTCACCTTTATAGGAAAATTGTTTACCCTCCATTAAAGGTTTAATGATGTTCAATGAA
>CAZXQY010000010.1:0-41458 GCA_964642505.1 uncultured Gammaproteobacteria bacterium
ACAGTCGGTTTTTTAATTTACTTTCCTGGATATCTAGTAGTATGCTTGGAATGTTCATACTTGACTGCAACTTGCCTTCGACTTTTAGTGATTTCCATATGATGAAGATAAGTGTAACAGGTTTTAGGCGATATTTTTGTGTGAACACGAATATGAAGAAAACAGATCTAACAAGTTTTTAGGAGGATAGGGAGTGAGTTCAAAATTTAGGGCCATTGTTGCGGAGAAGAATGCAGAAGGAAAGACGTCGGTCGCAGTTAAGAATATAACTGAACAGGAATTACCTGACGAGAAAGTATTGATTGAAGTAGAGTATTCTACTTTAAACTACAAAGATGGTCTCGCATTGACTGGTACTGCACCTATTTGTCAAAAATTTCCTATGGTTTGTGGAATAGATTTAGCAGGAACCGTTCAAGATTCATCAGACGATCGATTCAAAGAAGGCGATGCCGTGTTAGTCAATGGTTACGGCCTGTCTGAGAGACATTGGGGTGGATATAGCCAAAAACAAAAAGTGGATCCAGAATTTTTAGTAAAGATTCCCAAAGTGTTTAACACCAAAGAAGCGATGGCGATCGGTACAGCTGGTTACACGGCAATGCTAGCGGTAAATGCCATTCGCGACCACGGTATAACAAATGGCGATGGCGCCGTTTTGGTAACAGGGGCGGCCGGTGGAGTAGGTTCGGTTTCGGTTATGTTACTATCGAAGCTTGGGTTCGACGTTACTGCAAGCACCGGTAGGCCAGAATTAGATTCATATCTTTTAGGTTTGGGAGCTAAGTCTATCATTACACGGGACAGCTTAGCCAAAAAGAGCAAACCTTTAGAAAAGGAAGAATGGGCCGCGGTGATAGACAGCGTCGGTTCAAATACTTTGGCCACCAGTTTGGCTCAAATGGGGTACGGTGGACTGGTCGCCGCTTGTGGATTGGCGGGAGGTGCTGATCTACCAACCACTGTAATCCCATTTTTATTACGAGGTGTGTCCTTGAAAGGTATTGATTCAGTTATGGCGCCGATGGAAAAACGACAACGGGCTTGGAACGACTTAGCAGAACTACTAGACAAAGATAGTTTGGCGTCTGTAACTACTGTAGAACCCTTAGATAGGGTGATCAGTCTTGGAAAATCGATAATCGCCGGCCAAGTAAAAGGAAGAGTAGTGGTCGATGTAAATTCGTGATTTCGTTGCTACAAAGTAACAATTCCAGGCATTATGACTAGAAATTAGAAAAGTTGAATTATTTGACAAAAAAGTAAAACCATTTAGAAACCAAAAAGAAAAACTTCACCTCTTTGTCAGTTAAATTTACTATATAATCGATATTTATTTGTCATTTCATAGAAACAATAGAATTTAGGAGACAATTTCAGATGTCGCAAGTCGTTAGCTACAGTTCAGAAACAAGGAATGGAGTTGGGATAGCAGTGGTTACTGTCGATAGTCCGCCAGTAAACGCGCTATCAATACACGTACGCAAAGGATTGCAAGAAGCCTTTAATAGATTCCAAAAAGACGACACCGTTGAAATCGCAATTCTGATTTGTGACGGTAGAACTTTCATAGCCGGTGCTGACATAACCGAATTTGGGAAGCCTCCAGAAGATCCGTGGCTACCGGAAGTAATTGCTGGCATGGAGAAGTCAGAAAAAGTGATAGTTGCAGCCATTCACGGCACCGCCTTGGGCGGCGGACTAGAAACAGCAATGGGATGCCATTATCGTTGCGCCATAAAATCTGCGAAGATTGGTCTACCCGAAGTAACTCTCGGTTTGTTACCAGGAGCTACTGGGACTCAGCGACTTCCTCGATTAGTGGGTCCGAAAAAAGCCCTAGATATTATGATAAGTGGACGACCAATTAGTGCAGAGGCTGCTCTAGAATCAGGGGCAATTGATAGCATTGTAGAAGGTGACCTAAAACAAGGAGCTCTAGATTATGCTAGCAAATTGGTAAAAGAAGAAGCCCATCCTCGTAGAATATCCGCATTGGAAGTTGATAAATCGGAAATTGATGAACATTTTTTTGCAGCGTATCGAAACTCGATCGGACGTTCTACTAGAGGGTTTTTTGCGCCAGAGAAAATCGTTCAATGTGTCGAAGCAGCAGTGAACTTACCTTATGAAAAGGCAGTAGAAAAAGAACGGGAACTTTTCATGGAATGCATGTGGTCTAGCCACTCGGTCGCTCAGAGACATATGTTTTTTGCCGAGAGAGCATGCTCAAAAGTTCCTGATGTACCTCCAGACACGCCGGTTAGACAAGTTTCTAAAGTAGCAGTAATCGGTGGAGGGACAATGGGCGGCGGAATAGCCATGAATTTTGCGAATGCAGGAATGTCCGTTGTAGTAAAAGAAATTAATGACGAGGCTCTTGAAAAAGGAATCGGAATAATTAGAGGAAATTATGATAATACGGTAAGTAAGGGCAGAATGACGACCGATGCTCGAGATGCCTGCCTGAAACTCATAAGTGGTACTACTAAGTATGATGATATCGCCGACTGTGATTTAATTGTAGAGGCGGTATTTGAGAATATGGCACTTAAAAAAGAAATTTTTAAGGAGCTCGACAAAGTTGCCAAAGATGGAGCCATATTAGCAAGCAATACTTCTACTTTAGACATAGATGAAATAGCGCAGGCAACCAAGCGACCGGAAGATGTAATAGGGTGGCATTTTTTCGCTCCGGCAAATGTCATGACTTTGCTGGAATTAGTTCGAGGCTCAGCGACCTCTAAAGAGGTGATAGCAACTTCAATGGCTATCGCTAAAACGATCAGGAAGACTGCTGTTTTAGTTGGAGTATGTTTCGGATTTGTTGGCAATCGGATGTTTTTTCCATATGTTAGGGAAGCCCAATTAATGATTCTCGAGGGAGTAGGTCCCGAAAGAATAGATCAAGTTGCCTTCGACTGGGGCATGGCTATGGGTCCTAACGGCGTTTCTGATCTTTCAGGACTAGACGTTTTAGAGAAGGTTAAAAATGAATGGACCGACAAACCGAACGATCCTACTCTATGGGCATTGGTTTCTAAATTAGTAGAAAAAGGGAGATTGGGACAAAAGACTGGCGCAGGCATATTTAATTATGCTGGCCGTTCCCCTGTACCCGATCTGGATGTGACTGAACTTGCTAAAACCGAGGCGAACAGGTTAGGAATAGAACAAAGAGAAATATCTGATGAAGAAATTATTGAGCGCCTGATGTATTCGATGATTAATGAAGGAGCCTTGATTCTAGGCGAAGGAATAGCTTCTAAACCGAGTGACATAGATGTTGTTTTCGTACACGGGTATGGCATGCCTAGATATCGAGGAGGCCCGATGTGTTATGCGGATGATATAGGGATTGATGAAGTCGTTTCCGGCATGGAAAAATATAAGAGAAGATACGGTGGCATGTATTGGGAACCTGCTCCCTTGCTCAAAGAACTGGCTCAGTCAGGCAAAAACTTTGCAACTTGGTCCAAATAACTAACCAACTAGAAAGAAAAAGAAAATGGACTTTTGGGAAGTAGATAAAACCGATGGGGTCCTAGTAGCGGCCTACTGTAATCCGCCTACCAATTATCTTGTAGGTTCGGCTACAGAAGAACTTAACTCTCTCATCTGTAGCTGGAGAGCTGATGACACCATCAACGCCATTGTAATAACGGGGGGTGTCAAAGACAGATTTATCACTCATTATAGTGTGGAGGAACTGGTTGAGTTAGCAAAGAATCGAGAAGATTTAATTAATCTAGCACCTTCTTTGATATATGGTTATCACAACCTGCTCAGATCTCTCGCTTATTTGGATATACCTATCGTCGTGGGAATGACAGGGGATACCATGGGCGCCGGACTGGAAATGTCCCTCAACTGCGATATCAGGATAGCCCAAAAAGGAAATTTCGTAATAGGTTTTCCGGAAGTTGCCTTAGGTATACTGACGGGTACCGGTTCTCAATTGTTAGCACGCACAATAGGATTGGGTAAAGCTACGGATTTTCTTCTAAGGAGCCGAATAGTCGAGCCCCAGGAAGCTTTAAACTTAGGAATAGTAACAGAACTAGCTGATGACGCTAAGGAACGAGCGATATCGGTAGCCTATGGTTTAAATCGCCAATCTAAAGTATCAGTAATCGCTGGCAAACGAGCTTTGGTTAGAGGTTCAAACCTGCCCATTGAGGAAGGTTTACGGATTGAAGCGGAAGAGTGGCTTAAAACAGTTGTTACAGAACAAGCGATTGAACTCATGAAAGATTATGTTGAGCAGCCCTTTGAAAAACGAAGAGATTGGATAAGACAATACGGGATACCACATCAAAATTAGGCTCTTCGCGAGATCTTAAGCGGTCTTACTTTCCCTCAGATTTAATTCCTCGATCATCGCATTTCGCATTAAGAACTTTTGGATTTTCCCAGATACTGTCATCGGAAATTCATCGACAAACTTGATGTGCGCCGGCACCTTGAAGTGCGCGATTTGCCCTTTACAATACTCTAGAATCTCGCCCTCTGTTGTATTTTCTTTATCTTTGACTTTCACCCAAGCAGCTACTATTTCGCCATATTTTTGGTCTGGTATGCCAAAAACGGCAGCTTCTTCGATTTTTTCGAACTTATACAAATACTCTTCAATCTCCCTCGGGTACACATTTTCACCACCTCGTATGATCATGTCTTTCACTCGGCCAACGATATTACCATAACCCTCTTGATCGATAGTGGCTAAATCCCCCGTATACATCCAACCGCCTTTCAAAACCATATCGGTTTTTTCTTGCGCGCCCCAATAGCCGGCCATCACACTGTAGCCTCTGGTACAAAGTTCTCCTTGTTCTCCTCTACGGACAACCCTTCCTTCCGCGTCAATTATTTTTACTTGCACATGAGGCATAACCCTTCCTACAGTCGAGACTCGTTTTTCAAGAGGATCGTCTGTGGCAGATTGAAAGCTAACAGGACTAGTCTCGGTCATTCCATAAGCAATCGTCACTTCCGGCATATGCATTTTCTGCTGAACTTTTTTCATCACCTCTACTGGGCACGGTGCTCCGGCCATTATCCCGGTCCTGAGACTTGAAAAATCTGTCTCATCGAAATCGCTATGCTCAAGATTGGCTACAAACATGGTTGGAACACCATGCAGTGCGGTACACCTTTCCTCAGAAATAGCTTGCAATGTCGTTGAAGGTTCAAATCCTTCGCTTGGAAAAATCATCGTGGCACCATGCGTTGCACACGTCAAAACTCCCATCACCATACCAAAGCAATGATAAAGAGGAACAGGAATACATAATCTATCCGTTTGTGAAAATTTCATCGCCTTACCAACAAAATAAGCGTTGTTAACAATATTAAAATGCGAAAGCGTCGCTCCTTTCGGTAGTCCAGTAGTACCGCTAGTAAATTGTATATTTATTGATTCATCCGGATCTAGTTTGTGTCCTATCTCACGGAGCGTAGCAATATCTTGAGTGCTCGACAGTTGTTCTAAATCAGAAAAATTCATCATTCCATTAGTTTTCTCATCTGGAATCGATATTATTAACTTCAAATTCGGCAATTTACTGCTATTTAATTGATTTGGGTGCGAGTTTTCGAGCTCGGGAGCAAGTTCCTGCAACATCTCAATATAATTACTCGTCTTAAACGAACCAGCAGTAACAAGAGCTTTGCAGCCGACCTGATTAAGCGCATATTCGAGCTCCCCTGATCGATACGCTGGATTAATATTTACCAAGATCAGACCAATCTTAGCCGTGGCGAACTGAGTTAGAACCCATTCCATACAATTCGGCGACCATATGCCTATACGATCTCCTTTTTCTAATCCTAAGGAGTGCAACGCTAGGGCTATTTGGTTCGATTTCGAATTTAACTCTTCGTAAGAATAACGAATGTTTTGATGACAACAAACTATCGCCTCTTCATCTCCATATCTTTTCGCCGCAGAGTCCAGCACTTGTCCCACCGTTTGAAACAACAAAGGTTTCTCGCTTATACCAGATACGAAACTTAAACTACTTTCCATATTCACACTCTCTACTTATTTTAACTTCTCTAAAACACTATCGACTTTATCTTGCATCGATTGTTCTCTATCTTTGCGTGTTCCAATTTTCATATTTGTAAAAATCCGAACAACGCCTATGTCGTGCAATTTTTCATGACATTTTTTAACTACCTCAAATACTTCATCCCATTCTCCCTCGATAACTGTACCATACGGATGAAGTTGTGCATTTAACCCAGCTTCTGAAATTATTATTTCACACTCGGCGATATAGTCCGACACGGAAATACCAACACCCATCGGGACTACACAAAGATCAATCATGACTTTCATCTTAGAGACCCATTTTAAAATTCTAGTGATTTCGGTGTACGAGGAAAGGGTATGACATCTCTTATATTCGAAATTCCAGTAAATAACATCATCAATCTTTCAAAGCCTACTCCAAATCCTGCGTGAGGTGCGCTACCAAACCTTCTTGTATCGAGATACCACCAATAATCTTCTTCCGACAAGTCTAGTTGTTTTAAACGGTCACTAAGAACGTCTAGTCGCTCTTCTCGCGCACTCCCTCCAATTAGCTCACCAATACCCGGAACAAGAAGGTCCATACTCGAAACCGTTTCTCTATCGTCGTTAATCCTCATATAAAATGGTTTGATAGATTTCGGCCAATCTATCACAAAAATGGGAGCCTGAAAGTACGTTTCCGTTAAGAATCTTTCGTGTTCCGTTTGTAAGTCGTTTCCCCAATTTGGTTTGAAATCGAAATTGCGGTCCGACTTCATCAATATTTCAATACAATCGGAATAGGAAATAGTGTCATACAGGTTGTCTAGAAGATTGTTTAAGCGTTTTGGAAGACTCTTGTCTACATATTTTGAAAACAACATTAAATCTTCTTCAGAAGTTTCTTGAACCGCAGAAGTCATCTTCTTGACAAAATCGGCCGCTAATTCCAAATTGTCTTCTAAGGTAGCAAAAGCTATTTCCGGTTCAATCATCCAAAACTCTGAAATATGGCGACTAGTGTTCGAATTTTCTGCTCGAAACGTCGGCCCAAAGGTATATACTTTACTCAATGCCAAACAATAACTTTCTACCGAAAGCTGGCCCGAAACTGTGAGTTGGGCGGGTTTACCAAAAAACTCTGTTCGCGAAGTATCTCCATTAATATCCGTACCGGTCGAAACGTTAAACATTTCGCCGGCGCCCTCGCAATCGGAACCGGTGATGATCGGAGTAGTAACGTAATGAAAACCTTCTTTTTGGAAGTACTCATGTACTGAGTAAGTTAGCCGCGATCGAATTCGTGCCATTGCTCCGTATTTGTTGGTTCGAACTCTTAAATGGGCAATTTGCCTCAAAAATTCGTCGCTGTGCCTCTTCTTTTGCAGTGGATAATCGTCCGAGCTAATCCCAAAAACTTCTATTTCAGTAACTGCCAATTCCCATCGTTGATCCTCACCCGGGGATTCAACGATATCACCTTTTACAGAAATACTCGCGCCGGTAGATATTAGTTCAAGCTGACTCCAACCACCTGAGCCTTCCTCTACAACTAATTGGAGATTCGCTAAACAGCTCCCATCATTGAGTTCAATAAAGCAGCGGTTTTTGGCCTCCCTTTTCGTTTTTACCCATCCACAAACCATAACATTGGTAGCAATCGTCGAAGATTCGAGCAGATCTTTACATCGATACCGACTTAACAATTCGCTAGCAATTCGCTTATTCTGATTCATAATTGAGATTAGTCTTGAGCCACTTTTCAGCAACTCGTAGCGGAATTCTTTTCCTAGCTGCAAACGAACGAGCTTGTTGCATATCGATTTTACCCACACCAAAATACCTCGCCTTTGGGTTAGCGAAAAACCATCCTGATACTGAAGCAGCAGGCACCATTGCTAAATTTTCGGTTAACAGAACCTTCAACTCTTTTTCGACATTCAATAGCGACCAAATTATTTTTTTTTGGCTATGATCAGGACAGGCAGGGTAACCAGGCGCCGGGCGTATTCCAAGGTATTTTTCCTCCAGTAATTCTTCTTTTTCCAATCTTTCTTTCCTAGAATAACCCCAAAATTCTGTACGCACATGTTCGTGTAGCTTTTCCGCACATGCTTCAGCAAATCTATCGGCAAGAGCTTTTATCATAATGGAGGAATAATCATCTCCCTCAGATTCATATCGTCCCGCTAGCTCCTGGATTGGTGAGCCTGCCGTTACCACGAATGCCCCGACATAGTCTTTCACTTGGCTTTCAATTGGGGCAACAAAATCTGCGAGCGCTAAGTTAAACTGGCCCGACGGCTTCCTTTGCTGTTGCCTTAGACCAACAATCTTAGCAAGGACCTCTTTCCGGTGAGAATTACTGTATATCAAAATATCGTCATTATCGACCGAATTAGCGTTGAATATGCCCAGTCTGGCTTTTGCCTGATATCGGTAATCCGATTTTAATTCCTCAAGCATTTTAATGGCATCTTCCTTGAGTATCGATGCTTGCCGTCCGATCACCTTGTCCGTCAAAATTCGAGGGTATTTGCCGGCCAATTCCCAAGCCATGAAAAAAGGTGTCCAATCGATGTAGGGTTCGAGTTCTTCAAATGAATAGGAAAGCGAGAATATTTCATTAGAAGTAGGCTCTACAGGATGAATTTTATTCCAATCAATTCGTAATTTGTTTAAGCGAGCCTGTTCTAATTCAACTAACTTATCTTCTCTTTGTCGATGGTTGTATCTGACTCTCAGTGTTTCGTACTCATCTTTTAGTCGGGAGATATAGTCTCGCCGTAAGTCTTCGCTTAAAAGATTAGTCGTAACACCCACAGCTCTAGAAGCGTCCTTGACATGTATTGTTGTCCCATTCTTGTAGACCGGATCGATTTTAACGGCGGCGTGTGTTCTAGACGTCGTAGCTCCCCCAATTAATAACGGTATTGTCAACCCTCTTTGCTCCATCTCTTTAGCGACATAAATCATTTCATCCAAGGAAGGAGTGATCAGACCACTTAGCCCGATTAAGTCAGCTTTATGTTTTTCGGTCGCATCGAGTATGCTTTCCAAGGGAGCCATCACTCCTAAATCAATGATTTCATAACCATTACATTGCAAGACTACACTGACGATATTTTTACCTATATCATGTACGTCTCCTTTCACCGTAGCAATCACTATCGTGCCTTTGGTCGTGTTGTTTCTTTCACCTTTAGCTTCCATAAAGGGTAGTAGGTGAGACACCGCCTGCTTCATTACCCTGGCGCTTTTTACAACCTGTGGAAGAAACATTTTCCCGCTTCCAAATAAGTCACCTACCACGTTCATTCCATCCATTAACGGACCTTCGATTATATCGAGAGGTGTGTCTACCTCCAGCCTTAGGGATTCAGTATCATCAACAATGTGTTCACTAATTCCATGAACTAGTGCATGTATCAGTCTTTCCTTTAAACTTTTCGAACGCCACCCCTTATCAATTATCTTTTTCTCCGGTCCTGTCTTAGTATTTTGGGCTATTTTAGTTAACTCCTCAGTGGCGTCAGCCCGCTGGTTAAACAACAGAGTTTCTATTTTGTTAAGTAAATTCTTTTCTATGTCTTCATAAATTCCTAACTGTCCGGCGTTTACGATAGCCATATCAAGTCCAGACTTTATAGCGTGAAATAAGAACGCCGAATGTATGCCCTCCCGAAGAGCATTATTTCCTCGAAAGGCGAACGAAACATTGCTAAGCCCGCCGTTTACCAGGCAAAAAGGTAGTTCCTTCTTTATTTTTTTTGTGGCAGAAAAAAAATCTTGAGCATAATTATTATGCTCCGAAATTCCGGTTCCCACAGTTAAGATATTAGGATCAAAAATGATGTCTTCTGGTGGAAAATCAAGCCCGTCGACTAAAAGTCGATAACTTCTTTCACAGATTTCAAACTTTCGTTTACTAGTTGTTGCCTGGCCAGACTCATCAAAGGCCATGACCACAACCGCGGCTCCATAAAGACGTATCTTGTCGGCTTTTTCTAAAAACTTAGATTCTCCGTCTTTCAAACTTATTGAATTAACTATTCCCTTTCCTTGTATACACTGCAAACCTGTTTCTAAAACCTTCCAATCAGAGGAATCAATCATTACGGGTACACGACTTATTTCTGGCTCCGAAGCAAGCAAGTTTAGAAAACTTCTCATCAATCCAACCGAGTCTAATAATCCCTCATCCATATTAACGTCGATTATTTGCGCCCCATTTTCAACTTGCTGCCTAGCCACTTGAACAGCCTTATCTAATAAGTTTTCTTTAATTAAACGAGCAAATTTCGGTGAGCCGGTTACATTTGTTCTTTCTCCTATATTAATAAAACCATTGGCTTTCGTGATATTAAGTGCCTCCAAACCACTCAGCCTGCAGATTCGTTCTACCGGTACCGGCTCTCTAGGAGCACCGTGGCTCGATACGGCTTGTCTTATAGCCTTGATATGATTCGGAGTAGTTCCGCAGCAACCACCAAAAATATTAGCAATTTTAGATTTTGAAAAATCCTCGAGTACTCGAGACATGTGTTCTGGAGATTCGGTATATTCACCAAATTCGTTTGGTAAACCGGCGTTGGGATGAACACTTATGTAACAGTCAGCTATCCGAGACAATTCTTGGATGTAAGGTTTCAAATCTTTTGCTCCGAGAGCGCAATTTAACCCGACAGCAATAGGTTTCGCATGCCGTATAGAATTCCAAAACGCCTCAGGAGTTTGTCCCGAAAGTGTCCGGCCGCTCAAATCAGTTATCGTTCCAGAAACAAGAATAGGCAACTCAAGTCCTTTTTCGATAAAACAAGATTTAATAGCGAAAATAGCAGCTTTAGCGTTTAGTGTATCAAAGACAGTCTCTATCATTATTACATCGACTCCTCCATCGATTAGACCGTTACAAGCTACTTGAAAAGATCGCACAAGCTCTTCAAAGGTGACGGCTCTCGACGAAGGGTCGTCAACGTGATGTGAAATCGATGCCGTTTTGTTCGTTGGCCCAATAACTCCAACAACATATCGCTGATTGGATTCTTCATTGGCCATCATTCTATATTCTTTTATCGCCGAGTTTGACAGCAAAGCAGACAGTTTATTTAACTCATAAACATACTCTTCAAGTCCATAATCACTTTGGGCTATCGACGTCGCGTTAAAAGTATTCGTACAAATAAGCTCCGCACCCGCTTCCAAAAACTCAACATGAATATTTTTAATAAGCTCAGGTTGCGAAATGGAAAGTACATCGTTATTCCCGATCAGAGGCAGCGGATGATTGGCGAAACGTGTGCCCTTAAAATTCGATTCATTAAGCTTCGCGTTTTGTATCATGGTGCCCATAGCACCATCCATAATTACTATCTTATCGCGGAGTAATGTTTCTAAACTCATCCAAAGACCACCTAACGTTTGAGCTTGAAAGCCTTTAGTAGGCTGGGTAGCTGAAAACTTACTGACCTTTGATGATGTGAAATGAGAATCATCAGGAACAAAATTGGAATTAAATGAATTGGCCAAAGGCCTATCTCCGGACTAACTACCCCTCTTCCCATCAGGGTTTTACCAGTTGCCAACAGATTGATGTACGTAAAATAGATTGAAACGACGACTATTAAGCCGAAATGCCATCCACCACTTACTCGATACAAGGCTACCAAAGCCGCAGCTAGTGGCATTAGGAGGGTACAGATTATAGGGGCAAATCTCCACTGAAGTTCTATTTGATGAAGGATATCTCCTGAGCCTAACAATGAGTGAGAGGGCAGGAAACCAACCTGAGAAGGAAAATTCATAACATTTTTGGATTCGATTCGTATTAGATATCGGCCAAATTCAGTTTTGGTAAAATCTAACTGGCCCGCTACACCATTGTAGCTCACGCCGTTTTCAAAAACGGCAAACCGATCTCCAGTGCTACGTTGATTTTCTATATAAGCCCTATCTGCTTTAAGCACATCGGAGCTATCATCTAAGTCTCTC
Organism: uncultured Gammaproteobacteria bacterium; assembly: GCA_964642505.1. Lineage (GTDB taxonomy): Bacteria > Pseudomonadota > Gammaproteobacteria > TMED69. The sequence continues at coordinate 12,011 of CAZXQY010000010.1, forward strand.
TGTACAAAAGCCTTTTCTAGAAATCTGCCATCGGTCGAGCTTCGTTCCGCAAAAAAAATCTGAGACCTATGCTTGAAATCAGTGAAACGGCCCGGCTTAACGCCGCCTATTGTGGCTTCATTTTTGGTTTCTTGTTTCAGATGCCTGAGCTGAAGTTCAGTTTCTGGCACCAGGAAAAGCGTTATGAATCCTACCAATACGGCTGCAATGAGAGATATTTTGAAAATTGTCGTTATTAACATAGCTTGGGAAAAGCCGGCGGACCGCATAGCATTCCACTCGAAATTATTCTGAATTCTCGTGGTCGCGGAAAACACTCCCAAGAACAATGAAATAGGTATCAAGTCCTTAGTGGATACAAGCATTTTTAGTGCGACGATCGAGACTATATGTTGAGGTGCAATCAATCCTTCCGCCGCATCATCCAAAGAATTTCCTATCCGTAAACTCACGTATAGTACGAATAACCCTATAATGATGATAACGCTTATTTTTAAAATTTCGCGCGTATAATAGCTGGCTATAATCAAATGTACGATGGCCGAATAGAAAGAGATGACTGTTCGTTGCGTCTTTAGTGCAGAAAAATCACACGACGAACGTTATTTAGTATAACAAGCGTTTTAAAAAGAGTAAAATTTAGGACTTATGAGTTCATCTATCAAACAACTTGCTAACGGATTGATAAAATAATGGGACATAGACTTTCAAAAATATATACAAGAACGGGAGATCTTGGCAATACAGGGTTAGGAGATAACAGTAGGATTGAAAAAAATCATACTCGCATGGAAGCTATTGGCGATATAGACGAGCTCAATTGCAATATTGGAGTTTTGTTATCAGAAAAGCTTGACCCACTAACCAAAGATTTACTGGCGACATTACAACATGCCCTATTCGATCTAGGGGGTGAACTATCGATACCGGGAGGTAAACTGGTCAAAGAAGAACTCGTAGGTGTTTTAGAAGCAGAAATCGATAGATTAAACGAGTCGTTACCACCGTTAAAAGAGTTCATTTTACCCAGGGGGGATAGAAGAGCAACCTATTCTCACGTTTGCCGAGCCATATGCAGAAGAGCAGAGCGTCGACTAGTCGGACTCAATAAAGAGAGCCAGGATCTCAATCCGACATCGTTAAAAATAATCAATAGGCTCTCAGACTATTTCTTTGTTCTGGCACGTTTTTTAAATTCTAATTCTTCGCAAGAAGAGATAATGTGGAAAAGATAGCTTGACTGTTTAATCCATGATTTCAAGAGGTGACTCTTATGCATATTGCATGCTTAGATTTTGAAGGTGTTCTGGTTCCTGAGATTTGGTATAACTTGGCAGAGAGGACGGGCATAAACGATCTGAAATTAACAACCAGAGACATTGCTGACTACGATGAGTTAATGTCTCTTAGACTAGATGTCCTTAGAAAAAATAAAATCGGCTTCTCCGCATTGCAAGAAGCTGCTGCCGCTTTAACACCGCTGGTCGGCGCAAAAGATTTCCTCAGCTGGTTGCGAGAGCATTACCAGGTAGCCATTGTCTCGGATACTTTCTACGAATTATGTGCTCCTTTAGTAAAACAACTAGACTATCCTCTGATGTTATGTCACCGATTACAAGTAAAAGACGACAATATTGTAGGATATGATCTTAGACAGAAAGATCCCAAACGACAGGTAGTGCTGGCGTTTCAGCAGATGGCCTACCACGTGGTATCTACAGGGGACTCTTATAATGACATAAGTATGTTACGTCAATCGAACAGGGCTTCCTTATTCAAACCTTCTGATAAGGTTAAAAAAGATCACCCAGACCTGCCGGTCGCCGAAAACTATGAAGAGCTCAAGACGTTTTTCATTTCGTCCAAGAATCGGGATTGAACAGCTTCAAGGACGGAAATATTAGATTCGTAGGTAGCCCATTGTAGCAATCTTTGACAGTTTGCGCTTCGTAGACTGGCTGGTAGATCGAAACCCAAAAAACCCAAAGCAAAAAGAAGCGCAGACTTACTATTATTGACATCTATAGGATTTGCTCCTGTCTGCTTACTCAGCTTAATCCCCCGCTTGTTCTTGACTAGTGGAATGTGAAAGAAGTCAGGACAGGGATAACCTAATTTTTCATAAACATAAATATGAAGCGGAGTGCTACTCAACAAGTCTGCGCCACGAACCACCTCACTCACCCCGGCTTTAGTGTCATCTATAACTACTGCCAAATGATAAGTCGCCTCTCTATCCCTCGTTTTGATCAAAAAATCTCCATGTTTAAGATTAATATCTTCTTCGATAGTTCCGTAGAGGACATCAAGCAATTGAACTGAATTAACAACCTTAAGTCGAATACCGTGTATTTCATTGGGGCCAATTTTTAGTTCCCGGCAGATACCCGGATACCGACCCACCGGCAAGCTCTTGCGAGGACATACGCATCGATACGTAAACCCAGCGTTCTGTAGAAACTTAATGGCATTTCTGTATTCTAAATAATTATCTCGTTGGAACGAAATGCCATCCCATTTTAAAGAAAGGGAATCAAGAGTTTTTAAAATCAGATCGCGAGCGCCCGTTTTTTCTCTCTTCCTATCTAAATCGTCTATCCTAAGGAGCCATCTCCCATCTCTTTGTTTTGCCCGAATGTAGCTAGCTGTAGCGGTTACAACAGAGCCTAGGTGTAGGCCACCAGAGGGAGACGGAGCAAAACGCCCTACATATTGTTTGTTATTAAGTTCCAATTTCTAATGTGAACCAGAGACTATTTTCCCAACCATCTATATTTTTCAGTTAAAGGCTGAGCAGTTGCGTTTCAGATTTAGGTTTCCAGTTTTTGCCTTTATGAATACAGGTTACCGTCGGATACGTGCCACCTCTTACGTTGAACTTGGCAACGAGCTTAGCAAATCTTGGATTAATACTACTAACAATATCGTCTAATATCTTGTTAGATACCGCTTCGTGGAAGCCACTACTGTCCCTATAAGACCAGATATATAGTTTAAGAGATTTTAATTCTATACAATACTCATCTGGAACGTACTTTATGTCCATTGTTGCAAAATCCGGCTGTCCTGTAACCGGACATAGGCAAGTGAATTCTGGAACCTCAATGTCAATCAAGTAATCTCTGTTTTTATTCGGGTTCTCGAAGGACTTAAGGATTTCTTTTTGTGGTTCGCCCATTTTCCGTTTCTCTCATCGATTGAAAAGTCTACTTGTTCCGTTTGGACAACTTTGAATTTAATTAGCCCAAAATGATTAACTATATAAACACATATAAAACATGTACTTAAGGGATTTTCAAGCGTTTTTAAAGTTGTTTTCAACCCTCTGTCTGGGTTATTCTACACGGTATGCGCATCAATAAAATACGAATAAACGGTTTCAAATCTTTCGTCGACTCAACTTCCATAAACCTTCCTAACAACCTAACCGGAATAGTCGGCCCTAATGGCTGTGGTAAATCTAACATTATCGACGCATTGACCTGGGTGTTAGGAGAAACATCGGCCAAACAACTACGTGGAGAATCCATGGAAGATGTAATCTTCAATGGGAGCGGCTCTAGACAGGAAGTGAGTAGGGCTTCAGTAGAAATCTTATTAGACAACACCGACGGTGCTGTCGGAGATAAATATAGCGCTTTTTCTGAGATTTCCGTTAAGAGAGAACTAATTAGAGAGTCCCAATCGTCTTATTTGATAAACGGGGTACGCTGCAGACGGAAAGATGTCACCGATTTGTTTCTAGGTACTGGTGTAGGTTCTCGACAATATTCAGTTATCGGACAGGGAATGATTTCGAGGATCGCAGAAGCGAAACCAGAAGAGATGAGAGGATTCTTGGAAGAGGCGGCCGGCATATCCAAATATAAGGAAAGAAGAAGAGAGACAGAAAATAAAATCAAACAAAGCCGAGCTAATATAGCTCGGATAAATGACCTTCAGGGGGAGCTTCAAACTCAATTGAATAAATTGGATCGCCAGGCCAAAGAAGCAAAACGATATAACAAACTGAAGGATGAGGAAAACTTCCTACAAAAAAAAATACTTGGTTTTCGATGGGTGGAATTAGAAGGGAAACGGAAAACCTTATCGTACTTAAAAATAGCTACTGACGATGATCTAAAAGTTGTTCAGAAAAAAATTATGGATTTAGATTCCAACATTTCTTTTAAAAATAGTTCTTCGGAAGAGAATTTAAAGGTATTGGGAGAAATCCATGCAGAATTTTATAAAGCGAGTGCTGAGATCACAAGAATCGAAGACGGTATCAAGGAGAACGAAAAGCGGAGAATGGAAGCCAAATCCGAACAGGCACTTATCCAAGAAAAAATTGAACACATTAGAACAGATGCCGCTAACTCCAAAAAAATTGTAGAGGATTTAGAAAAAGAAATTACTACACAAAACCAGCGAATCTCTGCAGCCAGGCTGGAAATAGAAAAAGCTGAAGAGCTACTTGAAAAACACACCGAAGATGAGTTGCTCTCGAGAGAGCAACTCGAAGTTATTGCTACGAATTGCCAGCAATTAGAAAGAGTAAGAGAACGATTGAGACTTCAAGTACAACACAATCGAGAAAATCTGAGTTCTAACAAAAACCTTATGTCTAGTTTGTCAGCTGAAATAGAGAAACTCGAAAAAGATGATCCAGAAAGCTACTTTGAAAAAACAGAAAAAGCCGTAGATTCACTTGGTGTTCAAAGAGATCATTTGACAATACAAAAAGAGCAAATCCGTAAAGAAATTGCGAACATGCGACTTGAAATAGACCAAAGGGCCAAAGATCTCCATGAATCTAAAAAGGCGTTAGAAGAGGAAAAAGGGCGTTATTCTTCCCTGAAAACGTTACAAGACTCGGCTCATGGAGACGAAGGTAAAGGATTGAATTCTTGGATGGCTAAACTTGGTATAGCCGATGTCAAAAGATTGGTTGAAACTGTTCAGATAGAAAAAGGGTGGGAGGTAGCCTTTGAAAGAGCATTGACAATACCGGTAAATGCGTATGTCAAAACACATATCATCGAAAATCTAAAGGAAAAGATCAGCCAATTAGATACCATTCCGACAGATATTACGTTCGTCGATGGAAGGGATTTTGATGTAACACAAAACACTTCTAGTTTAACGATGTCATCCAAAATCAAGAGTGCCCCTTCAGTCATAAAAGCGATGACAGAAAACATATTAATCGTCGATAACGTAGATAAGCGAGAAGCTCTGCCAAAAAACTTACGAAATGGTGAAATAGCGGTTTCAAAGGAAGGAACAATTTTCGGAAACGGCTGGATTTCCTTGGCTAACAAAGATAGCGAAAAGGCCAATTTATTATTACGAGAAGTTGAAATAAATCGACTCGCCGACGGCTTGAAAGCAACTGAGTCCCAACTTCAACAAACAGAAAATCACCTTATTAATTTGAACAATAAAATATCTGATTTTCATATAAAAGAAAAAAATATTGAAGATTTGATTCAACACAATGAACGAGAAGCTATAACTACCAAAGAACAATATCTAGAACTTAAAGCAAAAAAAGCACATAGAGCAGACCACTTAATTAAAATCAAGCTAGAAAAAAACCGAATAGACGCGATGATTGAAAAAGAGACTCAAAACGAAAGTGAACTTTTGGAAAGGCTAGCGGTTACCGAAAGAAAATTAAAAGATTCTCACGACGGAAGAGATGAATCGAGAGTTCTTCACAAAGACGAAGAAATAAAAATAGAGAGTATCAGGTCTGTCCTAATTGCTAAACGAGACGGCGTTCATTCTTTGGAAATCCAACGTCAAAATTATAAATCCCATCGGGATACGACTCAGTTGTCTATTCGTCAGAATGACGACCGTCAAAAAGACTTTGAAGAGCGTTTAGAAAAACTTGCTTCGACACTTGTGGTTGACCAAAATTCTAAACAAGAAGAGGTATACAAGATTGAAACAGCTTTTCAGGAAAAAAGCCGTATTGAAAAGGATATCCTAATAAAAAAGCAAAGCCTTTCTGATTTAGAGAAAGAAATCAAAGAACTAAGTGCACTTCGTAAGAACTTAGGGAATGATCTGGACGAGTGCAAATCAAAAAGAGAAAAATTACTACTAGAAGACCGATCGCTAGAAGTGCTACAGGAAGAGGTAGTCCGTATGTCCAAAAGATTAGATGTAGACATTGGGTCTGTGGCCAATGACCTCGAGGAAGGCGATAATGAAAAAAACCTGGAAGAGGAACTTAACAAAGTTTCGCTTAAAATTGAACGCCTTGGCCCATTGAATCTCGCGGCGATCGAAGAGTTTTCCCAACTGGAAACTAGAAAAAATCACCTTGACAAACAAAACGAAGATTTGGAAAAAGCCCTAGATAATCTAATTATAGCCATAAAAAGAATAGACAATGAAACCAAAAACCGGTTCAAAGAAATATTTGATCAAACAAATCAAAGCCTTACAGGTTTTTTCGGCAAGTTATTTGGAGGTGGCTCGGCTCGGTTAGTTTTAACCGAAGAGAATTTACTTGAAACAGGGGTGATAATCGTTGCCCGCCCTCCAGGGAAAAGAAATACAAATATAAGCCAGCTCTCAGGTGGTGAAAAAGCCCTGACAGCCCTGTCAATAGTTTTTACCATTTTCTCCCTGAAACCTTCGCCATTCTGCCTCTTGGACGAGGTAGACGCACCTTTAGATGATTCAAATGTCGTGCGATATGCTGATATGATTTCTGAGATGGCAAAAACGGTTCAATTCCTATTCGTCACTCATAACAAATTAACTATGGAAATAGCCGATCAACTTGTTGGCATCACCATGGAGGAACCGGGTGTGTCTAGAATGGTTTCTGTAGATGTCCCCGAAGCTCTTAAACTAGTGGAATCTGCCTGAAATTAGGCTTAGAGGTCTGTGCAATGTCTTTGCAGATAGTTTTGATTATAGTAGGCTTTATTGTAGTCATATCTATCTATATCTCGGCGAAGACATCCGCCAAAAGAAATACAGGACTGTCTCCTGAAAAAACTCCGCCAGACGACAACGATTACCAAGTCGACGCGATACCAGGGGAAGAATCAAGTTTGCCCACGGAAATACGTAACGACTATTCTCAGCTCGATTTACCAATATCAGCGGAAGAGAAACAATTAGGGTTGTTTGAGTCAATTCAGAAGATTAGTCAGGATTTTGCTGAAGAAATTAAAATTTCAGAAAAAGAGTTAGGTAAGGAAGAAGAAAATCAAAATCTTGTGAAGATTTACATAAAGCCTGCAAAGGGGGAAATATTCAAAGGTCCGGATGTATTAAGGGCTTTGAACCACGTTGGAATGAGTTATGGACTAATGAACATATTTCATAAGGAAATTGAGCTGGATGAAAAGAAAAAACATACTCTCTTCAGCGCCGCCGATATGTTCGAACCAGGAACTTTTGACTTACAAACGATTGAAGCCGAAAGATCGAAAGGATTAGTTTTTTTTATGCATATGCCGACGGTTCTAGATGACGGAATAGCTCTCGAAAAGTTTTTGAGCGCTGTGAAACAGGTATCAAATACATTAAGAGGTCAACTTTATAAAAATCCGAATGATATCTTAGACAATGATTACCTGGATGTCTTGCGTCTAAAAACTAATTTTATCATCGAAAATGAATAAACGAAGTATTAAGAAACTCGTTTATGATTTGCGTACGCAAATACAAGAACATAATTATCTTTACTACGTAAAAGACGAACCCGAAATATCTGATGTCGAATTTGATAATCTTTTCTCGAAATTGCTACGACTAGAAGAAGAAAATCCGAATCTAATCAGTCCAGATTCGCCAACTCAAAGAGTTGGCAGAAAACCCCTTCAATCTTTTAACACCTTAAAGCATTCATCCCCGATGTTGTCTCTCAGTAATGTGTTCGACGAATCAGGTTTTAGATCTTTTATGGAAAGAGTTGAAGATCAATTGAATGAAAAACCTGTAGAGATGGTAGCGGAGCCTAAACTAGATGGTCTTGCTGTTAGCCTTGTATACGAAAACGGAGTGTTAATCACTGCGGCTACTAGAGGAGATGGAAATACGGGAGAAGACGTTACCTTAAATGCGAGAACCATAAAAACTATCCCTCTATCTCTAAGGCGAGGATTTCCGCAAAAACTCGAAGTTAGAGGCGAAGCTTACTTGGAGATAAGTAAATTCAAACGAATTAACCAACAACTAACTGACGACGGAAAAAAACCTTTTGCCAACCCGCGAAATGCAGCAGCGGGAACATTAAGACAGCTAAATCCAAAGACAGTCGCTTCGAGAGGATTAGATTTTAAAGCCTATTCAATAATAGCCCCAGAATATCAAAATAAACTTTTCTCGCAGAAAGACGCCTTGGAAGAATTAGTCAACTTGGGTTTCAGTGTTTCTGATAATTTTAAAATTCTTTTCTCAGCAAACGAATGTATCCGGTATTATGAGAAACTAACTATGCTTCGGAAAAAGTTAAACTATGAGATAGACGGTGTAGTTTTTAAGGTGAATCTATTTTCTCACCAGGAAATACTAGGAAACGTTGCACGTGCTCCTCGTTGGGCGACTGCATTTAAATTTCGACCCGAAGAAAAAATTAGCAAAGTAATAGATATAGAAGTTCAAGTTGGAAGAACAGGATCACTTACCCCAGTTGCTAAATTAACTCCCACGAAGGTAGGAGGTGTAATGATATCCAGTGCTACGCTCCACAATTTTGAAGAGGTTGAAAGGAAGGATGTTAGAATCGGAGACACTGTTGTCATCAGACGGGCAGGTGACGTGATACCTGAAGTGGTCAAGGTCGATTTGAACGAGCGCCCGAAGAGCTCTCAACCATATCTTGCTCCCGAAGACATACCAGATCTAAAGGAAAGACAATTGGTACAACAAATAACTCATTTTTGTGGTAGAGACTCACTGAATATTGAGGGATTCGGATTTAAAATCGTCGAAAAATTAGTCAAAGTAAAGTTGTTAAACGATTTGGCTGATATTTTCTTGTTGACTGTTGAAGATTTATTGAAATTAGATGGCTTCGCCAAGAAATCTGCTGAAAAACTTTGTAAGAAAATCGCAGAAATCAAAATTATCGAAATGAGTAGATTTATTTATAGTATTGGGATTGAGGGTGTTGGAATTTCAACAGCTAAAAAACTCTGTGGGGCCTATGCCGATATTGGGAAACTGCCGATGGCCACTCAGAAAGAATTACAAAAAATAGAAGATATCGGACCAATTGTCGCAGATAATATTGTTGCTTGGTTTAAAGATCCGAACAACAATGCCCTGATCGAAAAATTTCACGATTTAGGCCTTTCCGTTCAAAATAACCATTATGCCCTCCAAGGTAAAGGAGGTAAATTGGCAGGAAAGTCTTTCGTGTTAACGGGAACCTTAACAACCATGTCTCGTGAAGAGGCCAAACATGCCATGGAAAGGATTGGAGCTAGGGTGGCTGCGTCAGTTTCTAAAAACACTGACTATTTAATCATCGGGTTAGGTGGTGGAAATAAAGTTCAGAAAGCCGAAAAGCTTGGCATTGAGATGATATCCGAAGAGCAATTAATAGAGCTTCTATCAAACGACTAATCGCCTAGAGGTTTTTTTTGCCTAACTCTATCACTTCACCGTTCTTATAACAGGAATGTTCTGTCAATATTTTAATGTAGGTTTCGGCATTTTGTTCGGGAGTATCGAGTAAAGAAAAATCGCCGGCAGGATATGCTTGTCGGTGTAAATCCGTTCTCATCGGAGAAGGAACAACACCATTAACCTTCACTCTATCATAGGAAGCCATTTCCGAGCACGTCAGCTCCATCAATCCTAGTAAAGCTTTCTTCGAAACGGCATAGGCTCCCCAGAAAGGTTTAATCAAGCATATCTCAGGGGCCAACGTGAAAATAACATTGCTATTTTTACTGTTTTCTATAATTGGACTGCAGTACTTAAGCATCAGAAAAGTGCTATGTAAATTCACTTGGAAAACTTTCGCCCAAACTATGGGATCGTAATGCTCGAGAGGCGCTAGCTCGCCGAGCGTCGCCGCATTGAAAATCAATCCATTTATCCTGTCGAATTTTGAAGTGATCGCATTAACTAGAGTCTCGTAGTCTTTTAAGGTTGCGCCTTCAAAATTTATAGGGATCAAGAAAGTACGGTTTCTCGAGAATAATTCAATTTCTTCTTGTAATAATTCCAAAGCTCGAACTTCCTTGTCACACAAAATCAAACTTGCGCCAGCCTCCGCACACCTTAGGGTCAATGCTCGGCCAAGACCTTTAGCCGCCCCAGTAATCAGTAATACTCTGTCTGACAATAACGAGCTTTTTCCAATCAATTAGTTTTCCTTAACGAGAGAACAGTATCTGAGTCATATTTATCGTTCACATCTGGGTAATCTAGCGTAAAATGTAACCCTCGGCTTTCCCTTCGTGTCATCGCCGACTTGATGATCAAATCGGCAATTTGCACCAGGTTGCGTAACTCTATCAAATCACTTTTCATTTTATATCTTCCGTAGAATTCGTTTATTTCATCTTTGAGGAGCTCAACTCTTTTTTGAGCCCTTCTCAATCGTGATGAGCTTCTTACTATTCCTACATAATTCCACATGATTCTTCGCAATTCATCCCAATTATGAGAGACCATAACGTCTTCATCTGATTCGACTACACGACTATCGTCCCATTCAAGGATGTTGGGGGCACGGTTGGAAATAGACAGCTTTTTCTCTATCGATTCAGCAGAGGACTCTGCTAAAACAAGGCATTCCAGCAGTGAATTACTAGCCATCCTATTCGCACCATGCAGTCCCGTGCAGGCAGTCTCTCCGATAGCGTATAAACAGTCGATCGAAGTTTTCCCTTCTAAGTCTGTAACGATCCCTCCACAAAAGTAATGCGCTGCTGGTACAATCGGTATAGGTTCCCGTGAGATATCGAATCCGAACCGCAGACAACTTTGATAAGCATTTGGAAAATGGTCTTTTATAAAAGAGCTCGATTTGTGGGAAATATCTAGGTAAATATAGTCACATCCTTTTTTTTTCATTTCGGTGTCTATAGCCTTAGCGACGGTATCACGTGGAGCTAGCTCCGCCATCGGATGGTAATTGTGGGCAAATCGTTCGCCATTTGGCAACCTCAATATACCTCCTTCTCCTCTCAGCGATTCCGTAAGCAACATAGACTTAGCGTCGGGATGATAGAGGCAGGTGGGATGAAACTGTACAAACTCCATATTAGCTATTGAACAACCTGCTCTCCAGGCCATCGCGATACCATCCCCAGTGGAAACATCTGGATTGCTTGTGTACAGATATACTTTGCCGGCGCCTCCGGTCGCAAGTACTGTTATTCTCGATCCGATGCTTTTAATTGAACTGTTTTTTTTATCCAAAACAAAAACACCGTCGCACCGATTGAATCCCTTTTTATCATTCTTGGAACAGATTAAATCTATTGCTATGTGATTCTCGAATAAAGTTACTTTGCTATTTCTGAATCTCTTAACCAAAGCGTTCTCGATAGCTTCGCCCGTCTTGTCGGCCGCATGAACCACTCTACGAGCACTGTGGCCTCCTTCTTGAGTTAAATGTAATTCTTTACGCCCCGATTTAGATTTTCTTTTCGTGAAAGAAACACCCTTAGACGAAAGCCAGTCCACTCGCTCGCGCCCTCTTTCCACAATGAATCGTACCGCTTCTTGCCGACAAAGGCCGTGCCCGACCCTAATAGTATCCTCCATATGAGCATCTACGCTATCCTTATCGTCTACTACTGCAGAAATGCCGCCCTGTGCGTAAAAGGTAGCATTCTCTTCTATACTAGTCTTACTCAATACCGCGACATCAAGGCAATCCGGAAGAGAAAGTGCTAAGGTTAGCCCAGCTGCTCCGCTACCAACAATTAGAACATCATAATATTGTTGATTATTCACACATTCATCTCTACTTAGTACACGCCTTATTTGATATAATTTAACGAACTATTTGTTCTTCATTTTGGACGCTATACGACATTGCATATATTTAATAGTGACGAACGTCATACTAACATTAGTAGGATTTGGTTTCATAACGCAGACGTTCTAGAACAGTTAGCCACAGAACGGGAATTTTCTAACGAAACCGTAAGATACCTTGCAAAGAGGGATTTAATAACCATGAAAACACGATTTATATTAGTTATTTTGATTTTAACGTTACTAACAATATCTGAGCTGAATTGCATGGCAGCGTCCCTTCCTAATTTCACTCAATTAGCAAAAACAAATAGCAAAGCTGTTGTGAACATAAGTTCTATCAAAAAACCGATTAAGAAGAAGAATCAATCGTCTAGCCCGAATTGGAACCAACCCCCTGGTAAGTTTGGGTTTGAAGACGGCCCTTTTGGCGACTTTTTTAGGAAATTCTTTGATGAAGAAGGTAGACATCGAGCGCCCCGTCCAGAAACAAATCCGGGTCAATCGCTAGGCTCCGGCTTCATTGTATCTCCCGACGGATATGTAATAACTAATCATCATGTAGTGACAAAAGCGGATGAGGTTATAGTCCGTTTACTTGATAGAAGAGAATATAACGCTAAAGTGATCGGATCGGATCGAAGGAGTGACATTGCTGTTCTCAAAATAGAAGCAAAAAAATCGTTTCCCACGTTGAAGTTTGCACGCCCTAACAGTTTGCAGGTTGGGGAATGGGTTCTGGCCATAGGATCTCCATTTGGATTCGATTACTCAGTTACGGCTGGAATAGTTAGTGCCAAAGGTAGAAATCTTCCCAGAGATAACTATGTTCCCTTCATTCAAACCGATGTGGCTATTAATCCAGGTAATTCTGGTGGACCTCTATTTAATCTTCGGGGAGAAGTAGTAGGTGTCAACTCCCAGATTTACAGTAGAACAGGAGGTTTTATGGGACTCTCTTTTGCTATCCCTATAGACGTGGTTCTAGACGTTTACAATCAATTGAGAGAGAAGGGATCTGTTACAAGAGGTTGGCTTGGAGTTTTAATACAAGATGTCACCCAAGAGCTAGCTGAATCCTTTGGAATGGATAAACCTCGAGGGGCATTGATTGCAAAAACAGTCGACGACGGTCCTGCTGAAAATAGTGGGCTAGAAGTAGGAGACATTATTACAAAATTCGGAGGTAAAGTAATAGAACGTTCCTCAGATCTCCCCCCTTTAGTTGGTACCGCTGATATTGGCAAAAAAGTAATGGTTGAGGTCGTTCGGGATGGCTCCAAAAAAGTTTTATCGGTAGAGATAGGAGAATTACCTGTACAAGAAGAAACTAAGTCGATAGCGAGCATCAACGAAAATGATTCAATTGAAGTAGCGAAATTGGGACTGGAAATTAGAGATTTAACCGACTCCGAAAAAGAAAACCTCGGGGTCGAATCTGGTGCGGTACTGATCGACAAAGTCCTCAGAGGCCCCGCTTACGAAGCCGGATTGAGAAGAGGCGATCTAATTCTTAAATTTAACAATGAAAACATTTCTAACTCTGATGAATTCCGCAGTGTGGTTAAACCTCTGAAACCAGGAAATAAGGTGCCGATCCTAATTAAAAGAAGGGGAGGGCAATTATTCATAGTAATTAGTGTACCGGAAAAATCTGATTAACTTTGAATACTCTGAGATCTTCTTACTTCTTAACCTGTGACCGACGTGAGTTATAATCCAGCGAACATTCGGAATTTTTCTATCATCGCCCATGTTGATCATGGAAAATCAACTCTCGCAGATCGCTTTATATCAATATGCGGGGCTCTTACAGATAGGGAAATGTCGGAACAGGTCTTGGATTCAATGGATATCGAGAGGGAACGTGGAATTACCATTAAGGCTCAAACAGTTGGGCTTACCTTTCATTCCAGCAACGGTAATTCCTACAATTTAAACTTTATAGATACCCCGGGCCATGTCGATTTCAGCTACGAAGTATCCAGATCACTGTCGGCATGTGAAGGCGCCTTGTTGGTAGTCGACTGTTCTCAAGGCGTAGAAGCACAATCGGTAGCGAATTGCCTTACTGCTATTGGCCAAGGTCTAGAAGTTATCCCTGTGCTTAATAAAATAGATTTACCCTCTGCTGAACCAGAGCGAGTCCGCAAAGAAATATCGGAGATTATAGGGATTGACGCAAATGATGCGATCGAAGTTAGCGCCAAAACAGGAGAAGGGATTACAGACTTACTTGAACAACTTGTGTTGAGAATACCCGGTCCACCAGAACCAAAAGAAAGTTCATTAAAGGCACTGATTATCGACTCTTGGTTTGACAAATATCTAGGTGTAGTTTCTCTTGTCCGAGTATTTGAAGGACGAATACAAAAAGGCCAACAGATTAAATCCATGTCTAGTTTACTAGAGTATAGAGTAGAGGAACTGGGTATTTTTACACCGAAAAGAATGCAGAGAAAATCTTTGGAAGCTGGCGAAGTTGGATATCTGGTGGCTGGGATCAAGGAGATTCACGGAGCTCCTGTAGGAGATACCTTCACCTCTACTAGAAATCCTTCGGCGACACCCTTGCCTGGCTTCCAAAAAAGCAAACCGAACGTGTTCGCCGGACTTTTCCCAGTTGACTCTAGCGACTACGATCAGTTCAGGGAAGCATTACAAAAACTTGGTCTAAATGATGCCGCCTTCTCGTTTGAACCCGAGACCTCTAGCGCCCTGGGTTTTGGCTTTAGATGTGGTTTCTTGGGGATGCTTCATATGGAGATCATACAGGAACGACTAGAGCGAGAATATGACTTATCTCTAATAAAAACGGCTCCGACAGTCATTTATGAAGTTAAACTTACTGATGGCGATTTGAAAACCATTGATAATCCCGCAAGCCTACCTCTAATGTCTAACGTGGAGTCAATTCGAGAACCTATAATTTTGGTTGAAATTTTAGTTTCTCAAGATTTTTTAGGCAATGTCATAACATTGTGCGAAGAGAGGAGAGGATCACAAAAACGTCTCATTTTTACTGCCAATCAAGTAATGGTAAGTTACGAATTACCAATGAGCGAGGTCGTTGGTGACTTTTTCGATCGATTGAAATCTGTCACAAAAGGCTACGCGTCTATGGATTATGAATTTGCGAGATATCAAGAAGCAGATATGGTAAAAATAGACATCCTGATAAATGGAGAAAAAGTTGATGCGTTAGCTACTATCTTACATCGAGATCAAGCAGCCTTGAAGGGAAGAGAATTAGCGAAGGCGATTAAAAAAATCCTACCTCGCCAAATGTTTGAAATAGCTATTCAAGCCGTGATAGCGTCGAAAGTTATTGCTCGAGAAACCGTTAAAGCACTCCGTAAAAACGTGACGGCAAAATGCTACGGAGGGGATATATCTAGAAAGCGAAAACTATTGGAAAAACAAAAAGCAGGTAAAAAACGAATGAAACAAATAGGATCTGTCGAGATACCCCAAGAAGCGTTTGTGGCAGTATTAGACACCGGGAAAAGCCAATGAATTGGGATTTCGAGCTCATTTTGTTTTCTTTAACCGCTATTTCAGGTCTTGTCTGTGGGATCAACTATGTTCTTTCTATCGGTAAAGAAAGGTTAATTTTTAGATCAAAGAATCCTGTAGCTAAGTATTTAGTAGAGTACTCCAAATCGTTCTTCCCGGTTTTCCTTGCAGTTTTAATCATCCGATCGTTCTTGATCGAACCATTTCGCATCCCTTCTGGATCAATGATCCCAACGCTCTTAATAGGCGACTTTATTGTAGTAAATAAATTTACCTACGGAATTCGGCTGCCCGTATTGAAAACTAAAATAATAGCTAATAAGTTACCAAAAAGAGGAGATGTAGTAGTTTTTAGGTTCCCATTGGATCCGTCGATCCCTTTTATAAAACGAGTACTCGGAATACCTGGTGATGAAATCAAGTATGAGGATAAGAAACTGTTTATAAATGATAAGCCATTAATATATACGGACAGAGAGACCTACCTGGGAGAAAAAGCATCTCGGCAATATACTGGTTCTGAAAAAATGAAAGAAATACTAGAAGAAGAGTCACATAACATATTGATTAGAGCTGACAGTTTTTCATCTAATAGTAGTTTTGAAGTACCACCTGGTCAATATTTCGTATTAGGTGACAATCGGGATAACAGCCGAGATTCTAGATTTTGGGGTTTCGTACCCGAAGAAAATTTAGTTGGGAAGGCATTTTATATATGGATGAATTGGGATGGTGGTATAAATTTGAAACGAATAGGAACTACTATAGACTAATAGGGGAGACTAGACTAACAACATTATGAAAACTAATCACGGAAGAAAGAAAACTTCAAAAGTAAATGCTGATGGGGGGCTAGGCCTAATAGGATTCTTATTCACCGTTGGTATATTCATCGGAATAGCATTTTCAGTTCTTAGTATTTACCCGGTACTCAACGAAAAAATTAAAGTTGATATGGCCCTCGAATCTTTGATTTCAAATCCAGAAGCCTCTACGATGAGCATCCAAAACATAGCTTCTACTATAGAAAAACAACTTAACATGAATTACGTGACTTCTCTAAAAAAGAAAGATATTTTGAAAGCCTTGTCAGTTAAAAACACTAAAGATGGTAGGACGCTCTTTTTCAAATATGAAATAACCAATCAAGCCCTAGAAAGATGGAAATTAGTATATGAATATGAAAAAGACGTGCTGATTCCCAGAAGCATCAATTAGTTACTCAATTTGCTACATTGAATTTACCACGGAAATCTTCTGTTTTCGGATATGATTTTAAAGATGAGACACTATTTGATTTAGCCGTCACACACAAAAGTGTGTCGTCTAAAAATAATGAGCGGCTAGAATTTTTAGGGGACGCCGTTTTAGGCTTCATAATTTCCTCCGAAATAGTCAAACGTTTTCCAAAAGCAACTGAAGGCGAGCTCACGAGAATCCGAGCATACTTGGTCAACGGCGAAAAATTGGCCGAAATAGCAAAGAAAAACGACATTGCGAATATCTTGTTACTGGGAGAAGGAGAAAAGAAAAGCGGAGGTCATCGTCGCCCCTCCATTTTAGCCAATGCCTTCGAATCGTTGATCGGAGCTATCTACCTAGACTCAGACCTTGAAGTCATCGAAAGAATCACTGTTAAAATATTTCAACCCTCTCTTGAATCAATCGATTCCACGACCCTGACTAAAGATCCGAAAACGGTACTGCAAGAACATTTACAGGCACTTGGATTGGAAGTTCCTGAGTATAAGACCCTTCTAATGTCTGGACCCGACCATGACAAAGAATTTATTGTAGAATGTAAAACCTGTCTCGAATTGCAAAATCAAAAAGCTAAGGGAGGCAGCAAACGGAAAGCGGAGCAAGCTGCCGCCAAAGAAACTCTTAGGAAGATTGGTTTAACATGAAATGCGGACACGTCGCTATCGTCGGACGATCAAATGTAGGAAAGTCAACACTCTTAAATTGTATTTTAGAAAACAAATTAAGTATCACCTCCAGAAAACCAAACACGACTAGAAATGCAATTCTGGGTATTCGAGTTTTAAACGACTCTCAACTAGTTTTCGTCGATACCCCCGGTTGGCAGCAGCAACCCAAAAAGCTACTGAATAAAAACATGAACCGAGAAGTAAGAATAACCTTGAAGAAAGTCGACTGTGTTTTGATGGTAGCCGATGCTAGGGGTTGGCAGGAAGAAGATAATTCGATCGTTCCCCTGATTAATAGTGATGCAAAAACAATCTTGGTCTTAAACAAGGAAGATTTAGTAAAAAACAAAAAATACTTGCTCAAAGAAGTCGAAAAAATCAATAAGTCGCATAATATTTTTCTAGAATACCTTTTTGTATCTGCAAAAAAACGAACGGGAATCGACGAGCTATGTCGTCGATTGGTAGACCTCAGCCCTCTTGGAGCTTTTTCATATCCCTCCGGTACTCTGACAAATCGAACGGTACAATTTCTAATCTCTGAATTAGTTCGGGAAAAGCTAATTAGATTTCTTGGTGAGGAACTGCCTTACGAAACAAAAGTATCGATAGAAAATTACCAAGAAACAAAAGAGTTGATCCGTATCGCTTGTATTATTTGGGTGGAAAAGGTTGGCCAGAAGACAATCGTCGTCGGGAAGAATGGCTCGTCAATAAAAAGGATCGGTATGGCAGCCAGACGAGATATAGAACAATTACTAGACAAGAAGGTTTATATAGACCTTTGGGTAAAAGTTCAAAAAGGTTGGAGAAACGATAGTAATTTCATAGAAAAAATAGACCTACTCCGGTAGCGCCTAAATGGAAGGTTTTCTTTTACATCGACGACGTTTCAGAGAAACTAGCTTATTAGTCGAATTGTTGACTTTTGAAAATGGGCGCATTAGTGCTGTTGCAAAGGGAGCTTTGAGATCTCAATCAAAACTTGGAACGTCTTTGCAACCATCCATTCGAATGCATCTTGAGGTAGTGGGTAGATCCAATTTACCTACCCTGACCAAAGCTGAAACGATAGAACATTTCCAACAAATGAATGGCATAAACATATATTCTTTTCTTTACATAAATGAGTTACTGATGAAATTGACGGTTCCGAATGACCCGATACCGGAAATTTACCTTGAATACCAAAAACTAATTAAAGTTTTGAGTTCCGGATGCCTCTCTGAATCCGATTTGAGGTATTTTGAATTGACCCTTTTGGAAATGATAGGCGTGAAACCTGTACTTGATCACACTGCCGACAGTAACGAACCCATATCACCACATAAAAAATACTATTTCCATCCGATAGACGGCCTATCGCAGAAAAGATACAGAGACGAGCAGTTAGAGATAGGAGGAGAAACGCTTGTTAATCTCAACAGTAAACTAAAATTAGTTGGTTCGTTTGCTACTGAGGCGAAATATTTACTGAGAATGTCGATCGGTTATCATTTAGATGGGAAACAAGTGAATTCTAGAAAACTCTTCTTGGATAAATCAAATAAACCTTAATAGGAGGTCGAGTTGCAATCAGAAAATCCTAAATTAGGCGTGAACATTGATCATGTAGCTACTTTGCGGCAGATTAGGGGGACAAGTTATCCAAATGTTATAGACGCCGCCTTGTTAGCGGAACGTGGCGGAGCTGATTTCATTACGGTCCATCTTAGGGAGGACAGAAGGCATATTCAGGAAGAGGACGTATTTGAACTTCAGCGCAAAGTCGATACTCATCTAAATCTAGAGTTAGCAGCGACGGAAGAAATGCAACGAATAGCCTTAGAGGTCGCTCCAGCGGCGGTTTGTGTCGTTCCCGAACGAAGGGAAGAACTAACCACAGAAGGAGGGCTCGACGCATTCGCAAACCGTGATCTGCTTGAGGATTTCTGCGGCGAACTGATTCGACATAATTTAAAGGTATCCCTATTTATCGAACCTAATGTCCGACAAATCGAGGCCGCGGCGGAAATAGGTGTCCCAGCAATCGAGCTTCATACTGGAAAATACGCCACCCTAGTCAAGGAAGACAAAGAAAAAGAGCTTAGAACCTTGGTAGAAGCAGCTACATTTGGACGCGAACTTGGATTGCAAATAAATGCGGGACATGGACTCGATTTTGATAACGTCGCTCCTATTGGAGCGCTAAGCCTACTAAGTGAAGTGAATGTTGGCCACTCAATTGTCTGTAAGGCTATCGAAATTGGCCTCGAATCGGCTGTAAGGCTCATGAAAAATAGACTGACAGGATAATCAATTGATTTTCGGTGTAGGCACTGACATAGTGGATATTGAAAGGATACGACTCATACATCAAAAATTTAGATCTCGCTTTGTATCCAAAATACTTAGCTCAAACGAAGTTAAGAATTTAAAACACTCCGATATAACTCTAGAACTAGCCACATCTTTCGCGGCAAAGGAAGCTACCGCCAAGGCCCTAGGCACGGGATTTCGGGACGGTGTGTATCCTAGAACCATACAGTTATATCACGATGATCTAGGAAAGCCGTTGATAAAGGTTACTAATGGAGTATTAAAATTATTTAGACAACATCATATCCGAACTGCCAGTATAAGCATTTCCCACGAGGCTGGCATGGTATTAGCGTTTGTCATCTTGGAAAAGTAATAGAATTACTCGCTCTCTTTTTCGGAAGCGTCTACCTTTCGGTTAAGATTCTCTGTATCGGGAGCCGAGACATTATCAAAATCCGCCGTAAAATCGGTTTCATGAGCTACTCCGTCATCTGCTCTGGCTTGCAAGGGCTTTTCCTTGTTATCTGATTGGCTTTCCAAAGATCGTTGTGGGGTCACGTCGTCGCTGGAATCCCAAGGCCTTCTGCTGGCCAACATATCAGTTGTATGATCAGCTGATTGCTCACCTTGGTTAAAGTCCGGATTTTCAACAGGGGCAGACTCTTTCCTTTCGCTAGTCTTTCCAGACATTTCACTAACTCTGTTAGGGCGGCGATGCCGCCTATTATCTTTCGGGGCTGAATTTCTAGAACTCCTTGCCATTCCATTTTTTTGTTGTTTTTTACTGTCTTTTACATATTTTTTGTTATCCGAGCGACGTTTCGAAGGACGCTTGTATCTCTCTCCAGAATTTTTTCCGTGCCTATTTGCTTTTTTGTTGGGGTTTCTGAAAAGATTTTGTAAAAAATGCCAAAAGCCACCTTTTGAACGGGCGTTACGCCTATGATGAGGACGTAAATCCGAAACTTCTTTTACAGCCGGCTCGGGGGCTTGCGTATCCTTACCCACTGATTCTTGTAGCGCTGGACTATCGACGACCTCTAAGAGCTTGAAACTATCGCCATTTTTAGAGTTTGTATCTTGTTCTCTCATCCTCTGAATTTTGAAGTGAGGGGTCTCAAGATTCGAATTGGGTATCAACAAAAGCTCAACTTTTTGCCTGATCTCAATACTTGATATATCCTGGCGCTTTTCATTCAACAGAAATGTGGCCACATCCAACGGCACTTGTGTTATAACCTTCGCTGTTGAAGATTTCATCGCCTCTTCTTCAATCAATCTCAGAACGCTGAGTGCTGTCGATTTGACGGTTCTGATGGAACCTATCCCTATACACCTAGGGCAAACTTCTTGACTACCCTCAGCTAATGATGGACGCAAGCGTTGTCGAGACAATTCCAGTAGCCCGAAAGTAGAAATTCTGCTTATCTGGACCCTCGCACGATCTATTTTTACGGAGTCTTTTAATCGATTTTCAACCAGTCTTTGATTCTTTTGATTAAGCATGTCAATAAAATCGACAACTACCAGGCCCCCTAAATCTCTCAGCCTAAGCTGTCTACCTATCTCTTCAGCAGCTTCTAAATTGGTTTTGTAGGCTGTTTCTTCAATATCCGAACCTTGGGTGGCTTTTCCGGAATTGATGTCGATAGTCGTAAGAGCTTCTGTGGTTTCAATAACTATAGAACCGCCGCTTGACAGTCCTACTGTCCGACTAAAAGCGGATTCTATCTGGCTTTCTATCTGGTAACGAGTGAAAAGCGGGATACTATCTTCATGCAATTTCAAGAGCGACAGGTTATGTGGCATAACCTGTTCCATAAAACGTCTGGCTATTTTGTGGGATTCCGGATCATCTACGATTATCTCACTCACATCGTTCCTTAGATAATCACGAATAGCCCGAATTATGACGTTTCGCTCTTGATAGATCAGAAAAGGAGCATCTTTTTCATTTGCAGCAGATTTTATAGCGTCCCAGAGTGTCGCGAGATAATCCAAATCCCATTGAAGGTCCTCCGTCGACTTGCCTACACCGGCAGTCCTCAAAATAAGGCCGAAATCTTCTGGGATGCTAAGGTCAGCCATTGCTTTTCTAGCTTCATCCCTATCAGCGCCTTCTATCTGCCTCGAAACTCCACTTGCCCTCGGATTGCTAGGCATTGCCACCAGATATCGACCGGCAAGACTTAAATAGGACGTGAGGGCGGCACCTTTACTCCCTCGTTCCTCCTTCTCGACCTGGACGATAATATCTTGGCCGTCTCTAAGCAAATCTTTTATATTGGGTCGAGTTTGACCAGAACGAGGTTTTTCAAGTAGATATTCTTTAGCAATCTCTTTGAGAGGCAAGAAACCATGCCGATCCGCCCCATAATCCACAAAAGCGGCTTCAAGGCTAGGTTCGGTGCGTATGATTCTTGCCTTATAAATATTCGATTTTTTCTGTTGTCGATTGGTGGCTTCTATATCAAGATCGTAAAGCCGTTGACCGTCAACCAGTGCGACTCGCAATTCTTCAGCCTGCGTCGCGTTGACCAGCATTCTTTTCATTTTATTTGTCCTTATCAAGTAGCAGCCAGTCAATTAGCAAAAAATTCGCCAGACAACTAGGCCGGACGCTGCATCAAGTTGATTCAACAGCTGCCACTTATGTTTTTAGGTCCCATATCGTAACTTCTCAACGATCGAGGACGAGTTGTTTTCAATTAAGTCTTAGGGATTAGGGCTTCACATCGGCGACATGAGTTATCCAATACTGCACGGCTCTAAATCGCTTTTTTTGTTAGTTTGTGCGTCAAAGGAGGAAGTTGTTCGTTTTAACCTCCTGATCAACTAAATCCCTTTTGCGATTTATTCCATATTATCGCTTACATACCCCACCATAATTAATAGCCATGCAACTTGTGGTGGCTGGGTGCGGCCGGCCGTCGTTGCCTTGAAAAACTCCAAAGCCCTCGATACCAAATCCCTTAATATTTATCTATCCTGTAGAATATACCAACCTTGACCCGGCCGAGCAAATTCTAAAACTGACGAGTGATAATATATCCGCAATGAATGAATCGTTTAAATCTATAACCATAAGCGAACAAAACACTGGAAAAAGATTAGATAATCTATTGTTTAATCAAATAAAAACAGTTCCTAAAAGCCTTATCTACAAACTGATTAGGAAGGGAAAAGTTAGAATTAACGGCAAAAAATCCTTACCTTCCGAGAGGCTTGAACTAGGGGACATTGTAGAAATCCCTCCGAACCTCCAATCCAATAAAAGTACACGACCTCCGCCCGAAAGAATGATTAATTTAATCAACGAGTCTGTCATTCACGAAAATGACAATTTTATGGTAATCAATAAACCTGCCGGGCTAGGTAGCCACTCTGGAACCGGTTTAGACTTTGGTTTAATAGAAATCGCGAGACAAGCCCGAAGAGAAACACCTAAGCTAGACTTAGTACATCGGCTCGACCGAGACACGTCTGGTTGTATCATTTTGAGTAAGAATTTACCAACCCTAAGGTTATTACACAAAACCTGGCTAAAAGCTAAGGTCGAAAAATTATATATCGGCCTGTTTAAAGGGCAAATAGAGCCTAAAAGAACGCGGATAGACGTGAGACTTGGGATAGAAAAATTTTCCAGCGAAGAAAAGCGAGCCTATGTTGGAGCTGGTAAAGTCGCGTCAACTTCCTTTGTCAAAAAAGAATATCGCGGCGGAAATACGCTGGCCACCTTAAAACTAGACACCGGTCGAATGCACCAAATAAGGGCACACGCTCAGTATATTGGCCATCCGCTTGCCGGTGACAATAAATACGGGGATTTTAAGTTTAACGCCAAAATGAAAAAACTAGGGTTGTCTAGGCTTTTTCTGCATGCCTCTAGCGTAAGAATCCACTCTAACGAAATAAATTTAGACGTAAAAGCCCCTTTTCCGGCAGAATTGCTAGAACTATTAGACCAAACATGACATAAAAAACAGAAAATCAAGCAGATGGCAAAAACTAAATGACATTCACCACTCGAGAGAAGAAAAAAATACTTAATCTGGACAAGCAGAATATTGAGAAAAACATTGTTAGGGAGCTACTGAAAGAAACTCGACTAAAACGCAAGTGGGGAATATTCTTCAAAAGTATCTTCTTCGCCTATTTAGTGATGGTTTTTATATTTTGGTTACCTGAAAGTACAGAAATAAACCTAGGACAGGAAGATACTGTGACCGCCCTAGTGAAGCTAGAAGGTATTATAGGGGCAGCGAATGGACTTTCGATAACAGAAATAGCCGGTGATCTACGTCGAGCCTTTGAGGATGGTCGGACCAAAGCAGTTATTTTATCCATAAATAGCCCGGGTGGTAGCCCCGTACAATCTAGTAATCTTTATAACGAAATAAAGAGATTAAGAAAAGAATTTCCAGATAAGGCTATCTACGCGGTCATCCAGGATATATGTGCATCCGGCGGCTACTTTGTGGCGAGTGCGGCCACTAGTATCTTTGCAAATGAATCCAGCCTGGTAGGTTCCATCGGTGTTAGGTTCGATTCTTTCGGGTTTGTAGATTCGTTGGAAAGACTTGGGGTCGAGCGTAGGTTGATAACGGCAGGCAAGCATAAGGGAATGCTAGATCCTTTTCTTCCCACTAGCGAGCAACAATTAACTCACGTTCAAGACCTTTTAGGGGAGATACATAAGCATTTCATATCTTCCGTTAGAAAAGGACGGGCAGGGAAAATAAAAGAAACGGAAGACATCTTCTCAGGTATGATCTGGACCGGCAACAAAAGCATCGAACTCGGTTTAGTCGATGATATTGGTTCGGTAGATTCAGTTGCTCGAGAGATAGTAAAGGCTGAAAGAATAATCAACTTCACACGAGAAAAATTTCCTTGGGAAGGTAGCTTCGGTTTATTTGTCAGAAACCTCCTAAGTAGTTGGCCAAAATTTTATTAGATGATTGTCAGGCGCCCTAGATACCTATACATACATCAATCTTTTTTATATAATTCCTAACGTGAATACAGACGCTGAAGTCCCTACTAGGATACTTTGCGATTCGATCAAGGCTATTAAAAACATTTCGGGACGCCTTGCTGCCGAAAATTTCACCCGAATTCCGGCCGATTTGTCTCTCGTAAAGGATGTAGAGGTGTACCTCAATTGCGAAAGTCTACAGGGAGACTTAATTCTGGAAATAGAGGCGAGGGGATCATTTAAGGGCCAATGTCAAAGATGTTTAGAAGAACTGCAGTTTAACAAAGAAATAAGTGTTACAGGCCAAATCCCTGATAATCCCAGAAGACAAGCCGAAGATGACGTAGTGTCGATAGAGGATGGAGAATTAGACGTAATAAAAACGATCGAAGACGAATTTTTATTAGCTTTACCTATGGTACCGTTGCACGACGTGACAGATTGCAGATACGAGAATTCAAAAGGCACTCAATCGGATGTTAATGATCAGAGTAGACCGTTTTCTGTTCTAAAAAATTTTTTTAATGAGTTCCGCAGCGGTAATGTATTGAAAATGAAAAAACAGATGAATGGGCAAAAAAATAAGTGATGGAGAGTTTGTGTTATGGCGGTTCAACAAAATAAACCTAGCCCTTCTCGAAGAGGGCATCGTAGATCACATGATTCGTTGAAAAGTGCGACCCTTTCGGAAGACCCCACCACTGGCGAAAAACACCGTAGACATCATATAGCAAGCGACGGTTTTTATAAGGGCAAACAGGCCATCCCTGAGCTGGAAAAATAAAATAGAGTCTTAGTTAAAAAGAAGACCTAATGGCAGCCGATTATCTAGCCTAAAGACATAAAGCGATTAGTAGATGAAGATAGCAATCGACGCGATGGGCGGCGACTTTGGACCTGTCGTTACTATAGGTGGATTAGCACGCAGCCTGCAAATTCACACCGATCTGGAAGCCGAAATTTACGGAGTCGAGGAGCTCACACTACCACACTTGAAACATTTCGGTTTAACTAAGGGTAGTAGGATAGAGTTTTTTCATTCCAGCGAGACAATAGCGATGGATGATAAGCCGAGTGTAGCTCTGCGTTCAAAGAAGGATTCCTCAATGAGGCGTGCCATAGATTCCGTAAAAATGGAAACCACTAATGCTTGTGTTAGTGCGGGCAATACGGGTGCCCTAATGGGTATCGCTCGTTTCGTTCTCAAAACTTTGCCAGGCATCAGCAAACCGGCAATTTGCGGTACTATGCCCGGAATCAACGCCACGAGTAAATTATTAGACCTTGGAGCTAACGTTGACTGTAGCTCGGAAGACTTATTAGGGTTTGCAATAATGGGTTCTGTTCTAGCGCAATTTAGTTCCGGAGTCGACAAACCAACAGTAGCGTTGCTAAACATTGGGCAAGAAGAAATCAAAGGTAACGAGCAAATTAAACGGACCGCTGAAATTCTTGGTAGAAGTAACATTAACTATGTCGGTTTCGTCGAAGGAAACGATATTTATAATGGAGTAGTTGATGTAATAGTGTGTGATGGCTTCATAGGAAACGTGGCTTTAAAGGCTAGTGAGGGCGCCGCCAAATTATTAGCCGAAGTAGCCAGAGCCGAATACCGACGGAATGTATTAACAAAGCTAATCGGAGCCCTGTCTTTGCCTGTTTTGAAGCGATTAAAGCAGCAAGTTGATCCGAGGCGATATAACGGGGCAAGTTTATTGGGACTCCGGGGTACTGTTGTGAAAAGCCATGGGAGTGCTGACGAGTTATCTTTTTCGAATGCGATAGAAGTTGCTCTTTCGGAGTCCGGACAAAAAATTCCAAAGAAGATAGGAGCCATGTTAGAGAAAAATGAAACTATCTCCCAAGGAGGATGCTAATGTCTAGAGATACAAGTGCGGTAATGGTATTCCCTGGTCAGGGCTCCCAATTTATAGGGATGTGTGACAGCTTAGAGCGTGAATTAGAGATCATAAAAAGCAGATTTGAGACTGGATCGAAGATTTTGGATGTCGATCTTTGGAAACTAATCCGAGAGGGACCCCAAGAAAAATTAAATGAAACGCAGTTTACCCAACCTGCTATGTTGGCAAGTGATGTCGCTTTTTTTGACATTTGGCAAAAATTTGGAGGAAAGAGGCCAAAATACATGGCTGGTCACAGTTTAGGAGAATACGCTGCTTTGGTTTGCGCCGACATACTGGATTATGAAAAGGCCATGTCATTGGTAATCAAGAGGGCTCGTTTGATGCAAAAGGCGGTGCCTCAAGGATCAGGCTCGATGGCCGCCGTATTGGGTTTAGATGCAAAAATATTAGAAAAAATATGCCTTGAAGCCAGCACCGAAACTAAACTTATAGTGAGCTGCGCTAACTTTAATACAGACGAGCAAATAGTAATATCTGGTAACAGTGAGGCTGTCGGCCTGGCTTGCTCGAAGAGTTTAGAGGCTGGAGCAAAGAGGGCAGTTCCATTAGAGGTAAGCGTACCTTCTCATTGCAATTTGATGAAAAAAGCATCCGAATTGTTCGGTAATGAAATAGAAGAAGGACTATTTGACTGCGGAGATATAACGGTAATTCAAAATGTTGACGCTAATAGTTGCGATGGCGATCAAGAAATAAGAGAAGCTCTTATAAAACAATTTTACTCTCCCGTCAGATGGGTGGAAACGATCCAAACCCTGATAGATAACGGTTGCACAAGAATATACGAATGTGGGCCAGGGAAAGTTCTGGCCGGTCTCGCCAAACGTATAAATAGAAGCCTTGAAGTAGTTTCTCTAAATAGTTTCGAAGCTATTAAACAGAGATGTCAGTGAAGATTTAGTGAAGGAATTTGGGATGGGATTAAAAAAAGTTGCGTTGGTAACAGGCGCCACTCGTGGAATAGGCTTAGCAATTTCCGAAATGCTAATAAAGGAAGGAATCTCTTTAATAGGGACCTCTCGACTAAAGGCTAATGTTGAGGAAGTTGCGACAGATCTAAGCACCGATTCAACTAAAATGCACGCCATGGAGTTGGACATAACCGACAGAAATTCTATTTCCAAATTACTGAGCGAATTAGAAGAAAAGGAACTTGCACCAAACATACTAATTAACAATGCTGCCATTACTCGTGACAACCTGTTAATGAAAATGAGAGATGAAGAATGGGACAGTGTTTTAGGTGCTAATCTCGACGCAGTTTTTCATCTAACTCGGAACTTGATAAGGCCTATGCTGAAAGCCAGATATGGCAGGATTGTAAACATATCATCAGTAGTCGGCTTGTCAGGAAACGCTGGACAAAGTAATTACGTAGCGGCTAAAGCAGGAATCATCGGTTTTACTAAGTCGTTAGCTCTAGAGAGTGCAAAAAGAGGAGTGACAGCTAATGTAGTCGCTCCTGGATTTATCGATACGGACATGACCCGGGCTTTGGGTGAAAACCAACGAAATGCAATTATAGAAAGGGTACCCTCCCAAAAAATGGGGAACGTAAACGACGTCGCTTCCGCCGTGAAATTTCTGATCTCAGATGGAGCGAGCTATATCACAGGTGAAACAATCAACGTAAATGGTGGATTATTAATGAATTAGAGGAATATCTTGAAGTATGTTTTTATAATGATAAAATGGCGCCTCATTTCATGTAATATAGCTTCGATGGGGGCACGAAGGTAAATTATAGGATTTTTGTTGCAGTTAGCGAGTTTTCTAATAAACTATCATCCCTGCCTAGCAGACAGCAGCCTTTAGGAGGAACTATAAGTAATGAGTAGCGTTGAAGAACGTGTAAAGAAGATTGTTGTTGAACAACTTGGAGTTAAAGAAGAAGAAGTTTCTAATGAAGCGTCCTTTGTAGACGATCTAGGAGCGGACTCTTTGGATACGGTAGAGCTAGTAATGGCTCTGGAAGAAGAGTTCAAGACCGAAATCCCGGACGAAGAAGCGGAGAAAATTACCACTGTGCAGCAGGCGATTTCTTATATCGACGAACATCTTGCTGCGTAGTTAAAATTCACACGTTGATTAGATCCTGCCTGTTTCCTCCAGGAAACGGGCGGTCTAATCAATATGACCTCATGTCGAAGGAAAAGGTCTATTATGCGTAGAGTTGCCGTAACCGGTTTAGGACTCATAGCACCAAATGGCAATAGTGCACCTCTGTCATGGAATAACACGACTGAAGGGGTTAGCGGTATTGGGCCAATAAGGTCCTTTGACGCTTCAAACTTCCCAGTCCGAATAGCCGGAGAGATCAAGGATTTCGATGTCACGGACTATATCAGCGCGAAAGATTCAAAAAAAATGGACCCGTTTATTCACTATGGCTTGGCCGCAAGTATTGAAGCGATAAACGACTCCGGTATTGACATCACGGAAGAAAATGCCCATCGAATAGGAACTATTATTGGTTCAGGGATTGGAGGCCTGCCGGGAATAGAAAAAGGCTACGAATCATTTTTAGAGGGTGGTCCGAAACGTATTTCGCCCTTCTTTGTGCCTCGCAACATTATTAATATGGTTGCTGGACACCTTTCGATAAAATATGGAATAACTGGCGTAAATTATGCCATTGTTTCAGCTTGTTCTACTGGGGCTCATTGCATAGGACAGGCGGCAAGAACCATAGAGCGTGGAGAGCAAGATGTCATAATAGCCGGTGGGGCAGAATTTTCGACTTGCCCTATGGGCATAGGAGGATTCGCATCAGCGAAGGCTTTATCTACACGAAATGAAGATCCGAAAGAAATACGTAAAGCCATTTTATCTAAATGTAGAA
>CAZXQY010000011.1:0-40341 GCA_964642505.1 uncultured Gammaproteobacteria bacterium
TCTAAAAGGCGCGGTCGAGGTGGGGGCTCTGGTTTGGGGAAGACTTGTGGCCGTGGTCATAAGGGTCAGAAGTCTAGGTCAGGAGGCATTCACAAATCCGGGTTTGAGGGTGGCCAAATGCCTTTACAGAGGCGATTACCTAAATTCGGTTTTACGTCAAAGCTTGGAAAACAGACTGACGAGATTCGTCTAAAAGAGATCGAAAAAGTCGATTCCGACGTGGTGGACTTACAAACTCTGCAAGCGGCTGGTTTGATCTCGAAAAACACTAAAAGAGTGAAGCTAATCGGAGGTGGAAAGATAAATAGAGCAGTTAAGATAAAGGGGATCCGCGTAACCAAGGGAGCGCTTGCGATGATAGAATCTGCCGGCGGTAGTGTCGAGGCTTAGTAAATGGTTGCGACGACAGGAAATATGGCTGGGGGATTGCCAAATTTAGGAAAGCTCACCGAGCTAAGGCAGCGCATTTTTTTCCTTTTGGGAGCTTTGTTAGTATTTCGTATTTGTACTCATATTCCCGTACCGGGGATTAATCCCGTTGCTCTAGATGCCTTGTTCCAACAGCAACAGGGTTCCATCCTAGATATGTTTAATATGTTTTCTGGCGGTGCTCTTGAGCGTTTTTCCGTTGTGGCGTTGGGGATAATGCCGTATATTTCGGCGTCGATTATTATGCAGTTGCTGACAGTAGTTCATCCGAAATTAGAGCAGCTGAAAAAGGAAGGAGAATCGGGGCGGAGGAAAATAAATCAATATACAAGGTACTTCACGGTCGTTCTTTGTCTGTTCCAAGCTGTCGGTGTATCGGTGATGCTAGAGCAACAGACTGCTGCCGGTATGAAATTAGTTATAGATCCTGGATTGGCGTTTAGAATTACCTGCGTTTCTACTCTTGTAGCGGGTACTCTATTTTTGATGTGGTTGGGAGAACAGGTGACCGAAAGAGGGATAGGAAATGGTATATCAATGATTATTTTTGCAGGTATTGTTTCTGGGTTACCCGCTGCTATTGCTGGGACTCTTGAGTTGTCAAGGACAGGAGAATTATCGGTCATTCTCCTATTCGTTCTATTAATGCTTGCTTTCTTAGTGACGGGTTTTGTTGTTTTTGTAGAGAGAGGGCAAAGGCGAATCACGGTGAACTATGCACGCCAACAGAGGGCAGGTCAGAGTTACGGAGGTCAATCGACCAATTTGCCTCTTAAGCTAAATATGGCAGGAGTAATTCCACCAATCTTCGCCTCAAGTATAATCCTTTTTCCTGCCACCATAGCTGGTTGGTTTGGAAATGCGCAGGGAATGGGGTGGCTGCAAACTCTTAGTGCTACACTCTCGCCAGGTCAACCTCTGTATGTGTTGTTTTACGCGATGGCGATTATTTTCTTCTGCTTTTTCTATACGGCACTGGTCTTCAATCCTAAGGAAATGGCGGATAACCTGAAGAAATCAGGAGCCTTTGTACCAGGTATCAGGCCCGGAGAACAGACTTGTAGGTATATTGATGGGGTGATGACTCGTTTAACCGTGGCTGGTGCTGTTTACATAACTCTAGTTTGTTTGCTTCCAGAGTTTTTGATTTTGAAACTGAACGTACCGTTCTACTTCGGTGGAACTTCTCTGTTAATAATCGTTGTGGTCGTTATGGATTTCATGTCACAGGTTCAAGCGCATTTAATGTCTCATCAATATGAAGGACTGATGAAAAAAGCTAATTTAAAGGGGTACGGACGGCGTTGAGAGCGGTCTATTCAGGAGAGAAGTATGAAAGTTCAAGCGTCAGTAAAAAAAATGTGCCGAAATTGTAGGGTTATAAAGCGACGAGGAGTTGTGCGTGTGATTTGCAGAGATCCGCGCCACAAGCAACGCCAAGGATAGTAAAAAGAGGGATTTAAGATGGCTCGTGTAGCAGGTGTAAATATACCAGACAGAAAACATACCGTAGTGGCTTTACGTTCTATATTCGGAGTAGGCATTACTCGTGCTAGAAAAATTTGCGAAGAGTCTGGTGTGCCTCAAGAGGCTCTGGTGAAGGACTTGACTGAGGCTCAATTGGAAAAACTGAGGGGTGAAGTAGCGAAGTACTCCATAGAAGGAGATCTTCGGCGAGAAGTTAGTATGAACATAAAGAGGTTGATGGATTTAGGGGCTTATAGAGGGATTAGGCATAGGCGAGGTTTGACGGTTAGAGGGCAACGTACTCGGACCAATGCCAGAACCAGAAAAGGTCCCAGGCGTCCCATAAAAAGATAGGAACTTGGTGATATGAACAAGCCAGATACTAAAAAGAGTAAGAAAAAGACTAAAAGGACGTTGTTGGACGGAGTCGCTCACGTTCACGCGTCGTTTAATAATACGATAATCACCATAACGGACAGGCAAGGAAATGCGTTAGCCTGGGCAACTGCTGGTGGAAGCGGTTTTAAAGGGTCTAGAAAAAGTACACCGTTCGCAGCCCAAGTAGCGGCCGAAAGATTGGCTAGTGTAAAGGATGATTTCGGAATAGAAAATCTTGATGTGGTTATAAAAGGCCCTGGTCCGGGTAGGGAGTCTGCAGTTCGATCGTTGAATGCCGCTGGTTTTAATATCACTAACATAACGGATGTTACACCGATACCCCATAACGGGTGTAGACCTCCGAAAAGGAGAAGGGTTTAAAAATGGCTAGATATGTAGGGCCGAAATGTAAGCTATCTCGCAGGCAGGGTGTTGATTTAGGACTGAAGAGCCGGGCGCGAGCCGTCGAGTCAAAGTGTCAACTAGAAAAACCACCGGGTCAGCACGGGGAGAATCGTTGTAGAAGGATGTCGGATTATGCTCTCCAACTTCGAGATAAACAGAAACTAAGATACACCTACGGGGTGTTAGAACGTCAGTTTAGAAACTATTATAAGAAGGCTGCTCGGCTGAAAGGGGCTACTGGTGAAAATCTTCTGCAGTTACTAGAAAGACGCCTTGATAACGTTGTCTATCGTATGGGCTTCGGCTGTACCAGAGCGGAAGCTCGCCAATTGGTAAGTCATAAAGCGATATTGCTTAATGGAAAGTGTATGAATATCCCTTCTCATTTGGTAGACAAGGACGACGTTGTTAGCATCAGAGAGAAATCTAAGCAACAGGTTAGGGTTCACGATTCTTTAGCAATTGCGGAACAGTTAGGTTTCCCTGAGTGGGTAGAGGTCGACGTGAAAAAAATGGAAGGGAGATTTCAAGCGGTACCGGAGAGAAACGATTTATCCGCCGACATAAATGAATCTCTCGTCGTAGAATTGTATTCAAAATAAATAATATTAAAAATATTGGGAGACTGAATTATGGCCCTAGCTCTGGGTGATTTTTTAAAGCCACAAATAGCTGAAGTAGTACCAGATCCAAATAATGATAGAACCGCTAAGATCACAATAGAGCCTTTGGATAGAGGATTTGGACACACACTCGGGAATGCACTCAGGCGGGTGCTTTTGTCTTCTATGTCTGGAAGCGCGGTAACAGAAGTAGAAATTGACGGTATCGTACATGAATATTCTACGATAGAAGGAGTGCACGAGGATGTAACTAATGTGCTATTGAATTTCAAAAGTTTAGCAATTTGTGTTCATTCCAAGAAGGAAGCCACTTTAACTCTTAATAAGTCTGGGCCTGGAGAAGTGACTGCTAAAGATATTGTATGTGATCACGACGTGGAAATAGTGGACCCTGATCACCATATTGCGTTCCTCGGAGAAAATGGAGAGTTAAACGTTAGGCTGTACGTTGCGCGTGGTAGAGGGTATCGAGCGGCTTCTACAAAGGAACAAGATGACCAAACTATCGGTCGATTAAAATTAGACGCCTCTTTTAGTCCTGTTTGGCGCTGTACTTATGAAGTGCAGGCGGCCCGTGTGGAACAACAGACTGATTTTGATAAATTGATCATTGAATTGGAAACTGATGGGACTATTGATCCAGAGCAGGCGGTTAAAGAAGCAGCGAGCATTTTAAGGAACCAACTCGAAGTTTTTGCTGATATAAGCGTTGAAGATGAAGCCGAGGAGTCTGAAGTTGAAGAAATCGTCATAGACCCCACGCTTCTCCGTTCTATAGATGATCTTGAGTTAACAGTCCGCTCCGCTAATTGTCTAAAGGCAGAGAGTATCTATTATATAGGTGATCTAGTTCTAAGAACCGAAGTGCAACTTTTGAAAACTCCCAACCTAGGGAAAAAGTCCTTGACTGAGATAAAGGATGTTCTGGCAGAACGTGGCCTGTCCTTGGGTATGATTCTAGAGCACTGGCCTCCCCCTAATTTGGGTCGGGCAGGCTTATCTCCGCTTGGTTCAGAATAAATATAAAGTATAGGTAGTACTACCATGAGACATCTCAAAAGTCGCAAGCATTTCAATATGGATGGTTCCCATAGAAATCTTATGTTTAGAAATTTAGCGACTTCTTTGTTTCGGAGTGAAATAATAAAAACGACTTTGCCGAGAGCAAAGGAATTACGGCGTAAGGTGGAACCCCTAATTACTATAGCCAAAGTTGATTCAGCTGTTAAGCGGCGATTGGCCTTTAATCGTTTAAGAAACCGTGAGATCGTAAGTAAATTGTTCGATGAAATTGGTCCTCGGTACAAAGAAAGGAATGGAGGTTACCTTAGAATAATGAAATGCGGTTTTCGTCCCGGCGATCGTGCTCCGATGGCCTATATTGAATTGGTAGGAAGAGAACCGAAAATCAACGACGAGCCGGAAGAAGTAGAAGATTAGTCTTCCTTTAGATTCTGTAGAATTTTTGAAAGTTCTTCACTGATGATCTTGGGATCCGTGTTTCCGTCAGCCCTCTTCATCACTTGCCCTACCAGAAAACCGAATATCTTTTTCTTACCGGAAAGGAACTGTGTTACTTGATCTTTGTTCTGCGATAAGGTTTCGTTTATCCATTCTTCAAGATTTTCGTTACCGGTGCTGAGATTCATTATTTCTTGTTTAATTAGGTCTTCGACCAACTTACCGTCCTCCCACATTGTTTGGAGGATTATCTTGCCTTTGCTTGTTGGTATTATTCCACTTTCTATCTTCCCTAAAAGTAACGCCATGTCGGCGGGACTAATTCTGCTTTCGGATATTTTTACATTATATTTTTTCAATAATCGAAAAAGCTCACCTGTTATCCAATTAAAACAGGATTTTGCACTAAGGGCACCGTGAGCTAAAGTTTCTTCAAAATAGTCACTGACCAATGGGTCGGACAATAAAACAGATATTTCTTCAACGGATAAACCGTAGTCTTGGCCGTACCGGAGTCTTTTTGTATCCGGAAGTTCGGGGAGATTTTGTGAAATTTTCGCGATTTGTTTTTCTTTAATTTCTAAGGGAAGCAAATCAGGATCTGGAAAATATCTATAGTCGTGCTCGTTCTCCTTTGTTCTCATTGATTTGGTTTGGTTGTTTTTTTCGTCATATAGCCGCGTTTCTTGGATTACTGAATCGCCTGATTCAAGAATGTCGATTTGTCTTGATCGCTCAAATTCAATGGCGTTTTCGACAAATCTAAAAGAGTTAAGGTTTTTGATTTCAGCACGGGTGCCTAGTTCTTTTGAATTTTTTGGTCGTACGGATACGTTAGCATCGCATCTGAACGAACCTTCCTGCATATTGCCGTCACATATACGTAAATGGACAACCAGTTCTCTCAGGCGTCTCAAAAAGTTTATAGCGTCATGTGCACTGTGAATGGAGGGAGCGGTTACGACTTCGAGAAGCGGGGTACCAGCGCGGTTCAGGTCGATGCCAGTATAGCCTTGTCTGGAAAAGTGAATAGATTTTCCGGCGTCTTCTTCTAAATGCGCCCTCACTATTGGTACCCCGGAAAGCTTATCTTGCGGATCGGTAGTCAATAAACCATGTGAAACTATTGGAGAATCATATTGGCTTATTTGGTAACCTTTAGGCAGATCGGGGTAAAAATAGTTTTTCCGCGCAAATATTGATTCTCTATCTATAGTGCCGTTGACAGCGATGCCAAAGGCTATCGCCATATTAACAGCTGCTTCATTAATTACCGGAAGTGTACCGGGGTAACCTAAATCTATAAGACTGGCTTGAGAATTAGGGTCAGAACCATACGCTGTTGACGAGCCCGAAAATATTTTGCTGTTTGTAGCAAGTTGAACATGCACTTCTAAGCCGATCACTACTTCCCAATTGTCGGTCATACATTCTGCTCCAAGATAAGATCCGGTAGTAATTTATGCCAATCAGTGACTTGCTGAAATCTATTGGCTACTCCAAGTATTCGTGCCTCTTCAAAATAATTACCGATTATTTGTAAGCCGATAGGCATTCGGTCGGACATACCCGCAGGTACAGAAAGCGCAGGTAGGCCCGCTAAATTGACCGGTATCGTATAAATATCTTGAAGATACATTTTGGTAGGGTCTTCTTTCTCATTTGATAACGGGAAAGCCGTGGTCGGCGTCGTAGGACTAAGTATAAAGTCGACAATTTTGAAAGCTTCCAAAAAATCATTTTTAATTAGACGTCTAACCTTTTGAGCTTTCGTGTAATACGCATCGTAGTAACCGGATGATAAAGCGTATGTTCCGACCAAAATACGCCTTTTAACTTCATCGCCGAAACCCTCGCTTCGGGTTTTTTCATACAATTCTTCAACGCTTTCCGGATTAACGGAACGATAGCCAAATCTGATACCGTCGTATCGAGCAAGGTTTGAGGAGCATTCGGCCGGCGCGATTATATAATAAGCTGGGATAGCAAGATTAGAGTTATCTAGAGAAATCTCTACGATCTTACCCCCCATTTTTTCTATTTCGCCAATTGCATGACTGACGATACTACTCACTCCGGCATCTAACGCAGAATTAAAGAATTCCCTCGGCAGTCCAAATTTCAAACCGTCAAGAGAGGAATTTAGGTGTCGGCAGAAGTCTTCCGAAGGTTTTTCTATAGAAGTCGTGTCTTTGTCGTCAAAACCGGCAATAAGATTCAAAAATAGTCCCAGATCTGCTGCCGTTCGCCCAATAGCTCCTGCTTGGTCTAGACTTGAAGCGAAAGCGATCATTCCATAGCGAGAAACACGACCATATGTGGGTTTTATCCCAGAAACGCCGCAAAACGCGGCCGGCTGACGGATCGAACCACCTGTATCGGATCCTGTAGCAATAGGCGCAAGATTTGCGGCGACTGCAGCTGCCGATCCACCTGAAGAGCCTCCAGGTACTTTTTCTAGATCCCATGGATTTTTTACTGCTCCGAAATAGCTAGTCTCGTTGGAAGAGCCCATCGCAAACTCATCCATATTAGTTTTTCCCAACATTACCAGAAAGTGACTATTTGCCCGGGAGACGATCTCTGCGTCGTAGGGCGGTAGGAAATCTACTAACATCCGAGATGCACATGTAGTACGAATATTTTTAGTACAGAACAAATCTTTGCTGGCGTAGGGTACGCCGGTCAAAAGATTGCCAGTCCCTTTTTGGATTTTTTCGTCTGCTTTTATCGCCGCGCCTATAGCGGTTTCTTCACAAAGGGTTATAAAAGAATTGATTTCGGGATCGCTTTTTTTGATCCGGATTAAGTACTCCGTCGTGATTTCTCTGCTGGAAAAACTTTTCTTTTTTAAACCCTCAACAATTTCAAATAGTTCGTTGGGAAAAGATGAATCCATTTAGTCGATAACCTTTGGTACGATGTACAGGTTGTCTTTAATTATTGAACTTGACCGCTTGTTTTCTGTGACAGAAAAAGTTTCGGTTACCCGATCGCTTCTTAGTCGCGCCTTTAAATCTAAAGGATGAGACATGGGGGTGACGTTCTTGGTATCCGCAACATTTAGCTGATTGACTAGCTCTAAAATTTGATTCACCTGCGAGACATAGGTTGCCAGGTCGTCTTGTTCTATCGCGATACGAGACAGTTTGCCAACTAATCGGATATCGTCTTCGGTGACGCTCATTTTCAAATCTCCTCCCAGTATCTTCGAAATATCATTAATTGGGCCGATTAAAGTTGCTGAGGGCAGACGGCAATGGTAGTCTTACGATTCCGACTGATATGTCAACAATCTGCACGATAGCATTCTAGCAAAAAATAAGGATATGCCTTCTAATCCCTTCAATTAAAGTTTATTTCAAAGGTGCAATTAATAAATGATATCTGAGATTCTAAAGCATAGTAGGGCGTTTCCCAAATGTTAAGGTTCCTTAGAGGGAAATTTTCAAATGATCTTTCCATAGATTTGGGTACGGCTAATACTCTCATATATGTCAAGAGCAAAGGAATCATCCTTAATGAACCTTCCGTTGTTGCTGTCCGTAAGGGACGAGACGGAGATATGGCAAAATCTGTTGCGGCGGTCGGCACTGAAGCCAAGAGGATGCTTGGTCGAACACCTGGACATATAGACGCTATAAGACCCTTAAAAGACGGGGTAATAGCTGATTTCACTGTGACGGAGAAAATGCTACAACATTTCATTCACAAGGTACATGGGAGTCAATATTTTAAACCGAGTCCGAGAGTTCTAGTCTGTGTTCCTTGTGGATCAACACAGGTGGAAAGGCGAGCAATCAGGGAATCGGCGCAGGGTGCTGGGGCGAGAGAAGTGTATCTGATTGAAGAACCTATGGCCGCGGCTATCGGAGCTGGCATGCCCGTAAGTGACGCTAGTGGATCCATGGTTTTGGATGTTGGCGGGGGGACAACCGAGATTGCCGTTATGTCTTTAAATGGAATAGTTTATGCTGATTCAGTAAGAATAGCCGGAGACAGATTTGATGACGCGATAGTTAACTATGTACGGAGAAACTATGGCACACTCATAGGTGCGGCGACTGCTGAGCGAGTGAAACATGAAATGGGGTGCGCCTTCCCTGGCAATGAACTGACTGAAATGACAATCAAAGGACGAAACTTAGCTCAAGGTTTGCCACGTAGTTTCTCTCTCAATAGCAATGAAATCCTCGAGGCCCTCCAGGAACCGCTAGCGGGAATTATAGAAGCCGTGAAGACGGCGCTGGAAAAGACACCTCCGGAGCTAGCTTCAGATGTTGCGGAGCGAGGCGTTGTAATGACAGGAGGAGGTGCGTTACTTAAAGGTATAGATCGATTGTTAATGGAAGAAACAGGATTGCCTGTTCTCATCGCAGAGGACCCCTTAACTTGCGTGGCCCGTGGTGGAGGAAAGGTGTTGGACATGATAGACGATCATGGTCCGGATATTCTAGCTTTAGAGTAATAGCGGGTTACTTTAATCGTTTTTAGGGGGACTTAATATTAGTTCTTTTAATAAGTCACCGTCGCAACCCATGCGAAGATTTCTGGTTTGCGCCATCATATCTTTTCTTTTTATTTCTGTTGATAGGCAAAGTCGAGACTACTTGGATCCTTTAAGATCTACAATTTCCTTGTTAGTCTCCCCTATCCAATTCTTCGTCGATTTTCAGATGATTTCAGTACGGTTTATTGGTAATTATTTTGAGGCAAAAAACAATTTAATAAATACAGTTGCCGAACTCCATGCAGAAAACCTTCTTCTTGGTGCTAAGGCCCAAAGATATTCTGCGCTTAAGAGGGAAAACGGAAGGTTAAGGATGTTGCTAGGGTCACCGATGGTAGTAGATGAAGAGTTAATTTTGGCGAGAATTCTAGCAATTGAAACCAAGAGCGGTCTAAGACAGGTAGTAGTTGATAAAGGCTCAAACACTGGAGCTTATGTGGGACAGGCATTGTTAGATTTGACTGGTGTTCTGGGGCAGATTATAAGTGTTTCATCCTATTCTTCTACTGTTCTTTTAGTTACTGATCGAAAACATGCTCTGCCGGTAGAAATAAACAGAAATGGACTGCGAGCTGTGGCAGTAGGTAGCGAAAGCCCTAATAGTCTATCTTTGCTGTATGTTCCTGCTGACGCTGAGCTTGTGACAGGTGATCTGGTTATAAGTTCGGGACTAGGTGGGAAGTTTCCTGGTGGCTATCCGGTCGGAAAAATAATTAGGTTCGCAAGAACTCCGGGCGAATCCTTTGCGGAGGTTATCGTCGAGCCGAGTGCTGATTTAAGTCGTTCTCGAGAGGTATTGCTAGTGAGTTCCGATATCAACTCAGAAGAATGATGGATAAAATCACCTCCAGTCTAGATCGACGATCAACAAATAATCCTGGGTGGGGGTTTATAATTTTTACAATGATTGCTGGTTTCATGTTGACCGCTATACCTTTACCAGAGTGGCTGGAGACGTGGCGCCCTTCTTGGATCGCTCTATTGATATTTTATTGGGGTACAATGTCTCCTGAAAAGGTAGGAGTGGTATTTGGCTTCGTCGCAGGAATTTTTCTTGACGTATTTAACGGCGGTACTCTGGGTGAACAAGCGCTGGCTCTATCCATGGTCTCTTTGGTTTCGACGACGTATTCGAAGCGTTTCAGAATATATCCGTCCTTTCAACAAAGTCTATTCGTTTGTCTAATATTTTTGATATACGTATTTTTTATTAGAAAAATACAGAATTTTGATGCCCCTTTCGTAGATGGCTTCACACCGTTTGGAGAGGCGTTATCTAGCGCACTTTTATGGCCATGGTTCTCTCTAGTATTAAACGAAGCAAGCCGTCGTTTCAGTTTATAGGTAGGGTGAGATAAAAGATTTGATGTATTTGGCAGCCCGGAGGCTCTATTAGGTGAAGACTTTACATGCTATCCGAGATTCAGAAAGGGAACGCGACATATTTTCGCATCGTGTTATCTTAGCCGGCATTTTTATGCTGCTATTGGTTGCTATTATTATTGCGCGACTAGTCTATCTTCAGATATACAATCACCAACATTACACGACTCTTTCTAAGGAAAACCACATCAAAATTAGGCCGGTAGCGCCTCCTCGAGGGTTGATCTTTAGTCAGGACGGAGTGGCTTTGGCGGAAAATAGACCTTCATTCAGTTTATTCGTCGTTCCGGAGAAGGCTGGAGACATAGACGATTCAATGAAAAGGCTCTCGACTCTGCTTGGATTTTCTGACTCCAAGCTGGCGGGCCTGAAGAGGCGGTTAGCAGAGTCTCCTAAATTCGCTCCCGTAACTTTAGATGCTGATTTGAGCCCAAGGGACTTGGCTGTATTTTCGGTAAACCGGCATAAATTCCCTGGTGTCGATATAGAAGCTGGATTATCCCGTTATTACCCCTTTGCAGAGGATACGGCACATGTTCTTGGTTACGTTGCTCGAATCAGCGAAAAGGATAAGGGAATTTTAGAGAATGTACATTATGGGGCTACGAATCATATCGGAAAGACAGGTGTTGAAAAAGCCAGAGAGAGTGTGCTCCATGGAAAAGTCGGTGAACAAACTGTAGAGGTAAATGCAGAAGGCCGGGTGCTCAGAATACTGGAACGGGTTCCGCCGGTTCCAGGACAAAATATCGTTTTAACGATAGACTCTAAATTGCAAAGAGTCGCGGCGAAAGCTCTAAGAGATCTCGGAGGTTTGAAGGGTGCAGTTGTGGGGATCGAACCTTCTACTGGTGCTGTGTTGGTTTCTGTGAGTTATCCGTCTTTTGATCCAAATCAATTTGTTAATGGAATTAGTCAAGGGTTATATCAGGAGTGGAGCTCTTCAACTGATCGTCCATTGTTCGATAGAGCTTTACAAGGGCAGTACCCTCCCGGTTCTACTATAAAACCTATGGTGGCTCTTAGTGCTCTTCTTGAGGGTAAAAAACCGGAAAAGCAAATTTCTTGTCCCGGCTGGTTTTCTTTCCCCGGAGACAGCCACAGATACCGCTGCTGGGAGAAAGAAGGTCATGGATCGGTCGATCTTAAGTCGGCGATTATGAGATCTTGTGACGTATTTTTTTATAAAACTTCTGATGAGATCGGTATAGATAAATTGGTTAGTATCTTGGGTGCCTTTGGTTTTGGGCAGAAAACTGGTATCGATCTACCGGGAGAAAGGAAGGGTTTGTTGCCTTCACCAGCGTGGAAGCGCGAGCATAGGAATCTTCCTTGGTATCCTGGCGAAACTTTAATTACTGGAATCGGGCAGGGCTTCTTACTTGCCACCCCTCTGCAACTTGCCCATGCGACTTCTATAATCGCTATGCGGGGTGAGATGCAGATTCCTCATTTGGTCCAACATGTCGAAAATGAAAGCGGAAGCCACCAAGTAAATCCTCAAGATTTTGCGGGGAAAAAATTAGAATTAAGTGAAGAATCTTATTGGAATGTAATTATCGAAAGTATGGTAGATGTGGTGCATGGGCCGTCGGGCACCGCCCGGGCCAGCGGTTATGGTGCTAATGTAAAGTTTGCCGGAAAGACTGGAACGTCCCAAGTTTTTGGTATCGCACAAGATGAGGAATTTAATGAAGAAGAGGTTGCTGATCATCTTAAAGATCACGGTTTATTCATTGCCTTTGCGCCTTCAGAGAATCCGCAGATAGCCCTGGCCATAATAGTTGAAAATGGTTCATCAGGTAGCGCAACGGCGGCTCCAATCGCGCGAAAGATAATCGATGCTTTTTTCTTGGATGGTGGGACAGAGATAGATGGTTAAAAATGGGTTGGCTGAAAGGTTTCATATCGATCCTCCTTTGATGGTGGGAATTTTACTCATGTCTGTCTTGGGTTTGGTTGTTCTTTACAGTGCGTCAGAGCAATCTTTTGATACCGTTTTGAGACAAGGAATCCGCCTGTCAGTTGGTCTGGTTGCTATGGTGATAGTCGCTCAGATTCCACCACATCGAATATCGCATTGGGCGCCGCTCTTATACGCGATCGCACTTTCCCTTCTTGTTGTGGTTCTATTCTTTGGTACTGGTCGCGGTGTTCAGCGATGGTTAGATTTTGGATTTGTTAAGTTTCAACCATCGGAAATTATGAAAATAGCGGTTCCATTGACTGTTGCGAGTATGGTGTCAAAAAAGATTCTACCGCCAGATTTAAAGACTATCGCTTTTGCTGGAGTACTAATTCTTGTGCCAACCGCACTTATAGTTATGCAGCCAGATTTAGGCACCTCGATATTGGTTGCTTCCTCGGGTGTGATGATACTTTTTTTCTCCGGAATTAGTAGGGTGCTTATTCGGAATAGCGTGCTCTTGGGTGTAGCAATAGCCCCTGTGGGTTGGTTTTCTATGCATGAATACCAAAGGCAGCGGGTTTTGACGCTTTTTGATCCTGATCGAGATGCCTTGGGTGCTGGATATCATATAATACAGTCTACAATTGCAGTAGGTTCTGGAGGAACTTTTGGCAAAGGTTGGTTAAATGGCACACAATCTCATCTAGAGTTTTTGCCTGAGCGCGCGACCGATTTTATTTTTGCTGTTTACTGTGAAGAATTTGGTTTAGTTGGTGTCATAATAATGTTGCTTGGATACAGTTTGATAATAGTAAGAGGTATGCAAATCGGCCTTCTTGCACAAGATGCGTTTGGGAGACTGATTTCTGTGGTGTTGACTCTAACTTTCTTCGTTTATGTTTTCGTCAATATGAGTATGGTGACCGGTCAATTACCAGTAGTCGGTATACCTCTGCCTTTGGTGAGTTTTGGAGGGACGTCGTTGGTTACGATTTTGATAGGCATGGGAGTGTTAATGTCTGTTCATACTCATAGAAAATTGATTTTTTAGGAAAATGGTTCTTCGATTTCAAAGATATTGCTTGCTTTTTTACACGTGTTTTTTTTCGAATGCTGTCTTTCCTTTTGAATTGGATAGTACTGCGATCGAGGCATTTGCCGAGGAAATGAGTAGGAAATACGATTTCAAAAAAGCAGAAGTCGAGAGAATTTTAGGCGCGGGAGTGGGTTCGGAAAAAATAATCAGACTTATGTCCAAGCCTGCGGAAAAAACTAAAGATTGGGAAGATTACAAGAATATTTTTGTAACCACTAGTAGAGTCACTAAAGGATGTGAATTTTGGAAGTCGAATCTTAAAGCGTTAAATAAAGCACTTCATGTTTATGGTGTTCCACCGAGTATTGTTACTAGTGTCATAGGAATAGAGACTATTTATGGGGCTAATACTGGAAACCATAGGTTACTGGACTCTCTCCCTACTTTGGCTTTCCATTACCCAGGAGGAAGCAAAAAAAGAAAGAAGTTTTTCCGTGTTCAATTACGAGAGTTTTTTTTGTTGGCGAGAGAAGAAAGATTGGAAATTGAGAGCTTCAGAGGATCATATGCCGGGGCTATAGGAATACCTCAGTTTATGCCGAACAATTATCGTGAACTCGCGGTGGATTTTGACGGAGATGGTGTCAAAAATCTATTAGGTAACGCCTCAGACTCGATCGGTAGTGTCGCTAATTATCTAAGCCACCATGGATGGCGACCTGATCAGTTAGTCTATCTACGGGCCGTGCTGAAAAGAGGCCAAACGTTAAAAAAACCCAAGAATGTGGGTGGAACAAACGAGACCTTAGGGAGACTGCATGCTCTAAACTTCAATTCGCTTGGGCTTTCGAAAACCACGCCGGTAGCTGTGCTTAGCTTCAAAGAGGGCAGCTCAAACAGGTATTGGGTGGTTTTCGAGAATTTCTATACGCTCTTTCGGTATAATCCCCGTGTTAAATATGCTTTGGTTGTTGCATTACTTGCCACCGCGCTAGAAAAAGAGTGCAGACTAGGTAGTAGCGTTACCCGATAGCTTATAGTGTTTTATCCGGCGATTATTATAATTATGTT
This sequence comes from uncultured Gammaproteobacteria bacterium, assembly GCA_964642505.1. Lineage (GTDB taxonomy): Bacteria > Pseudomonadota > Gammaproteobacteria > TMED69. Next base: position 14,673 of record CAZXQY010000011.1, read on the forward strand.
CTTTTGCTTGAGTGGTTGTTCGAACAGGACACATGTCAAAAAGGAAATCGACTACAATGACGGTGAATCTTCCAAAGAACGATTTTTCGAGCAAAAGCAGTCGACCAAACCCTACGTTGTTTTTGGAAAACGCTACTTTCCGATCCAGGAAGTCTCGGAATTCCAAGAAACTGGGATTGCATCTTGGTACGGGAAAAAATTTCACGGTCGACCAACTGCTAGCGGAGAGATATACGATATGCATTCTTTGACAGCTGCTCATAAAACCCTACCACTACCTACTTATGTCACTGTAAATAATTTGGAAAACGGCAAAACGATACTTGTGAAGGTTAATGACAGAGGACCATTCGTAGACGGTCGAATTATTGATTTGTCCTATGCGGCGGCAGACGCTCTCGATATCGTGCGGCAAGGAACGGCGGCTGTAAGGATTACTATTGCAGGTGCTAGGGTAAAAACAGTAAAAAAGAAATCAATAGATAATGGTTGGTATGTACAACTGGGTGCTTTTAGGGAAAAGCAAAATGCTATGAATCTTGTAAAAAAAATAAATGCCCAGTTAGATCGGTTTCAGGTGGAAGTAGTATCAACCAAAGATGGTTGGCACAAAGTGATAACCTTATTTCCGTGGAAGAATGCGATTCCGGCAGAAATACAAGACACGTTGAAGGCGCTTGGTGTTGGCGATTATTCTTATGTATCCAAACCATAGCTTTTGTTTCAGCAAAATAGGGGATCGAAGGCAAATAGGCCTATTTTTTGAAAGCATATTCGAAAATACCATATGGAGAATTATCTTAACTGTTTGCTGTTGTTTTCTTATCTTTTCTGGAAGTATGGCCAACACAACCACACTCCCCACCCCTCTCGTTTCAGTTGATTCATTCATTTTAATGGATCATATTACTGGTACTGTACTCGCTGAAAAAAATGCCGATAAAAAAATGGAGCCAGCAAGTTTATCTAAGATTATGACAGTGTACGTTGCGGCACAGGCCTTACGAGATGGATATATGAGTCTTTCAGATACAACTGTTGTTAGTAAAAAAGCTTGGCGAATGGAAGGGTCTCGAATGTTCATTGAAGTAGGGACCAATGTTCTAGTAGATGATCTGTTTAACGGTATTATAGTTCAGTCAGGAAATGATTCGAGCGTTGCACTGGCCGAGCATTTATACGGCTCCGAAGAATCCTTTGTTGAACAAATGAATTTAACTGCAAAAAAGTTACGAATGACCAATTCAAGTTTTGGTAATGTGACAGGATTGCCTGATAGGGAAACATACGTAACTGCTAGAGATATGACGAAGCTGTCCAGTTCTTTGATTGACAGCTTTCCAGATATATACAAAAGATTTAACCTGCGTAACTATGAGTACAATAACATAAAGCAGAGGAACAGGAATGCGCTGTTATTCAGAGATTCTAGTGTAGATGGAGTGAAAACTGGTTACACCGAAAGTGCCGGTTACTGTCTAGTGTCTTCATCGAAAAAGAATTCTGTAAGATTGATAGCTGCTGTGATGGGTGCAAAATCAAACTCCGCGAGGGTAAGGGATAGTAGAGCTCTTTTAGCTTATGGTTTCCGTTTCTTTGAAACTAGAAGGCTCTATGATGCCGGTGAAGAAATTGCAACTGCTAAGGTTTGGAGTGGTGAGTCGGAATCGGTCGCGGCGGGAGCTGAGAAGCCCATTTTTATAACAGCTACTAAAGGGGATATAGAAAAATATGAGGTGATTACTGAATTTTTCGAACCTTTAAAAGCTCCAATCAAGAAGGGTGAATTAATCGGGCGCATAGAATTTGGTTTACCTAATGAGCCGAAAAAATCGATAGATCTTCTGGCTTTGGATCCGGTTAAAAAGGCAGGCTTTTTCAAATCATTAAATGATGAAATTCGCTTGTTTTTTCAATAGGCATGATGAACACTTGCTACTTGAATGGTGATTATATGGATCTTAAAGATGCAAAGGTATCTGCGTTGGATAGAGGTTTCATATTCGGTGAAGGTGTCTATGAGGTTATCGAAATATACCAAGGTAAGGCTTTTGCTCGGCAGCGACATGTAGATAGACTGCAAGATAGCTTGGACGATATGGGGATCGTTAATCCTTTGTCCGAGGAAGAATGGTCGGAGGTAATTCAACGTTTGATCGTTCTAAATAAATGTGTAAATTCTATTGTGTACATACAGATTACCCGAGGCTCTGCTCCCAGATCTCACGAATTTCCCGCAAGCGACAATCCGACTATTTTTGCTATGACAATCCCTTCGAAGTTCACCAATGGTTTGGAATTGGTTAGCGCGATTACGACTGAAGATGAACGCTGGATGCGGTGCCACGTAAAAACTACTTCCTTGTATGCGAATACGAGGCTACACAATTTTGCTAGGAATCAAGGAGGACAAGAAGCCATCTTACAACGAAATGGCTTTGTCACCGAAGGGGCGTCTTCTAATGTGTTTGTGGTGTGTCCGGATGGTATAGTTTATACGACCCCACTTTGGTTTAATGTTTTACCAGGCGTTACTAGGGGATTAATTGTGGAATTTTCTGAAGCGTTGGGTGTTTCGGTGCTAGAGCAGAAAATATCGTTAGATGTGTTGAAGACAGCGAGAGAAATATGGCTCACAAGTACATCTTCGGGGATCAGATGCGTTTCTTCACTGGATAACAGAATAGTTGGCAATGGTATCGATTATCCGGTTGCTCAGATCTTTCATGAACGTTTAGTCTTTGAGAAAAAACTTTTAGCTTCTTAGGCCGAAACTTCTTTTCATAAAATATAAGCAAAGAAAAGTTAGTCCAACGATGAAAATAACTATAATGCTAAAAGCATCGGACAAATTAACGTCACTTACTCCCAAGAAGCCATATCGAAAAGCGTTTACCATATACAGAACGGGGTTCAATAGTGATATTTCCTTCCAAAAAGGGGGTAATAGGTCGATCGAATAGAATATGCCCCCCAAATAAGTCAGTGGGGTTAAAACAAAGGTGGGTACAATAGCTATATCATCAAAGTTTCTGGCGAAAATTCCATTTATAAACCCTAATAGCGAAAACAGGGTGGCTGTTAGTAGTACGACTGTTAAGGCTACCGACAGCGAGTGAATCTTTAGGGGAGTAAAACAAAGAGCGACGCCAGTTACTATTAAACCTACTAGAAGGCCTCGGCAGACTCCTCCCCCAACATAGCCAGCTAAGATTATTATATTCGGAGTGGGTGAAACCAGAATTTCCTCTATATGCTTTTGAAATTTAGCTCCGAAGAAAGAAGAAACGACGTTTCCATAAGTGTTTGTGATGATTGACATCATTATAATCCCGGGTGCGATGTACGACATGTAGTTGATACCAGACATTTCACCTATGCGTTTGCCGATTACGCTTCCAAAGATAACGAAATACAAAGACATCGTTATTGCGGGCGGTAATAATGTTTGTAACCAAATTCGGAGAAAGCGGTTTAGTTCTTTTCCCAGAATAGTTCGGAAGCTAACTAGCCAAACTTTACTCCAGTTTTCACGTGAGTTGCTGTCTCTATTCATTCCCGTTCACCAAGTCCAAAAATAATTTTTCTAGGCGATTGCTTTTATTTCTCATGCTTTTTACGTTTATCCCATTTTGAGATAAATTTTCAAAGATTTTATTTAGGTCAGTCCCTTTTGCAACAGTAAGCTCAAATCGTAGATCATCGATCGCCAGGGCTTTGGCTGATTCCAGTTTCGGCAGTTGGCGATATTTTTCTTCGCAATCAAAGATAAAACTTTCCGAATTTCTCTTGGACAAGAGGTTCCTCATACTCGTATCCACAATGATCGATCCCGAATCTATTATTGCTACGTTTTCGCACATTTGTTCTGCCTCTTCTAGATAGTGCGTAGTCAAGATGATAGTTGTTCCCGAATTATTTAGTTCGCGTAGAAAGTCCCACATAGCTTGTCTAATCTCTATGTCAACTCCTGCGGTAGGCTCGTCGAGCAATAGAAGCTTTGGTTTGTGTATTAGCGCTCTAGCGATCATTAGGCGTCTTTTCATTCCTCCCGATAAAGTCCTGGATATGTCGTAACGTAGATCCCAAAGTTTTAACTGATCCAGGAAGTATTCGGAACGTTCCGCAGCTTCTTTTTTTGATATTCCGTAAAATCCCGCTTGGTTGATCAATATCTCCATAAGAGTCTCAAATTGTGAAAAATTCACTTCTTGAGGTACGATGCCGATTTTTGATTTAGCCAAAGCAAAATTTTTATCGATGTCTGTTCCAAAGATTTTGACGGTCCCTGAGGTTTTAGTAATAAGTGAACAAACTATTCCAATAAGGGTAGATTTTCCGGCCCCATTAGGACCTAACAATGCAAAAAAATCTCCATCCTTTACCTTTAGATCAATGCTTTTCAGAGCACGTGTGCCATTGCCGTAGGTTTTCCCCAGTGATTCTATAGTTAACGCGTGCATTAATGTTTTTCCACAGTCGTCAGATATTTTTACGAAGCGGTAATTAGATTCTCAGTCCAGTATTTAGGTCTTAGCTTTAACATCACTAGTATACCAACTTAATCTAAAAGCCGTAATGTGGCCGTGGAAATGAGAAAATATGTTAGGCTGGTATTATACGTTAACTTAGGGAAATAAATTGCGAAAAAAGATTATCAAGGCGATGGGCTTGGATGAGTGTAAGCTCTGATAATGGCGTTGAATTTCCGTGTAATTTCCCGATAAAGGTCATCGGTAGAAATAGCGGCAATTTGATGGAATTAGTGATTTCTGTGATTCGTGCTCACATGCCAGGTTTCCAGCCGCAGTCGATTAGTAGCAGAGAAAGCGTTCAAGGGAAATATGTTTCCGTGACTGTAATCGTAAGAGCGACTGATCGATTGGATCTAGACGAAATTTATCGAGAGCTGTCAAACAACCAGAAAGTCATTATGGTTTTATGAGGGTGGTATCTAGAAAAATAGGTCTTGTCGATTATGAAGTTTGCTGGGAAGCGATGCGTAGTTTTAACAAGAGCCGAACGGATGCAGATTTAGACGAAGTCTGGACTGTAGAGCATTGTTCTGTATATACGCTAGGTAAGACGTCGGGTTTAGGTGGGGCCCCGTCTTTTGAACGAGGAATCCCGGTAGTCAAGAGTGATAGAGGTGGAAAAATCACGTATCATGGTAGAGGTCAACTGATCCTTTATGTGCTCCTGAATGTCCGACGGATTGGTGTTGGTCCCAAAGAGTTCGTGATTCTATTAGAGAAGGGAATCATTGATTATCTCCTAACTTTTGGCATCAATGCCACTGGGCGACGGGACGCCCCTGGTGTCTATGTAAGAAACAAAAAGATCGCGTCACTTGGCCTGCGGTTTGCAAATGGCTGCAGCTATCATGGGCTTGCGTTAAACGTGGATATGGATATGGCACCTTTCGGGCTGATCGATCCTTGTGGCATAGAAGGTTTGGACATGACGCAATTATCGGATTACGGTGTTAAAAGCGATTTAGAGACGGTATCTGTCGGCCTGAGGCAAAAAATTTATGAACGGATATACCCCGGTACGACTGTACTGGAAATTCTTGCCGAAGGGTTTCCTGGCAAGGTATGATATAGGACCTTATTATGTCTAGTTCAACGAAGAGACCGACTAGGAGCCAACGAGGAGAAGAAAAGCTTTCTCGAATTCCTGTCAAAGTCCAAGCGGCGCCGAAATTAAAAAAACCACCTTGGCTTAAAGTCTCTGCCCCAAGTGGGAGTAAGGTTGGGGAACTAAAAACACTTCTAAGAGCTAAGGGACTTAACACAGTCTGTGAGCAGGCGTCGTGCCCTAATTTAGGCGAGTGTTTCTCAGGAGGCACCGCTACATTTATGACGATGGGAAACTTTTGTACTCGTAGATGTCCCTTTTGTGATGTGGCTCATGGCAGACCAGATGCGCTTGATCCATTAGAACCGATTCGGATAGCGGAAGCTGCGGAAGGCATGCGATTGCGATATATCGTTATAACATCAGTGGACAGGGATGATCTACGTGACGGAGGAGCAGGTCATTTTACCGATTGTGTAAAAGCTGTTCGAGCTCGAGTGGAGGACATAAAAATAGAGATTTTAGTGCCTGACTTCAGAGGAAGATTAGACCGCGCGTTGAATATCTTGATGGAAGGTCCTCCGGATGTCTTCAACCACAATATAGAGACAGTCCGCTCTCTTTATCGAAGCGTTCGGCCTGGTTCAGATTACGATTGGTCTCTTAGATTGATCAGAGAATTTAAACGAAGGGTGCCCGACGTCCTGACTAAGTCTGGTTTAATGCTGGGCTTAGGTGAAAGCATCGAGGAGGTGAAGTTAGCTCTTCGTGACCTCAAAAAACACGACTGCGATATGATTACGCTAGGCCAGTATCTTCAACCAAGCCAATATCATCTTCCGGTAATTCGGTTTGTGGAACCTAAAGAATTTGACGAATTAGCCCGATTTGGCCGTTCTTTAGGGTTCTTAAATGTTGCAAGTGGACCACTGGTACGCTCCTCCTATCACGCCGATGCGCAAGTGAAAGAAGGTTACAGGGCTCTTTAGAAAAGTTTATTCCGGTTCAGTCGATTTGACAGTAGAAATTACCTTTCCGACATGAAGCGTTGTTCTAATTGTCTGTTTTAGAGTGAGACGGCTCGAGTCTGTAATGATTTTACCACTTTGATCCCGAACGATGGAGTAACCCCTCGCCAGAGTGCGCTCATGTCCTAGATTATTTAGGTTTGAATTTAGATGATGGTGTTTCACAACCCATTCTCCAACTCGGATTCGAATTGTATTCGTCAAGTAGTCGCTTAGACCGGCAATTCGTTCAGCAGTTTGTAGATGTTGCTTTCGAGGAGAAAGAATTCGCAAACGAGAAGTTAAATGTTGATACTTTAACTTTCGGACCTGTAAATAAAATTCAATTTTACGAATTAATTGCTTAAGCATATCGTCGGTTAGCTGAAATCTCATTTCAAGGTCTTTTTTCGGATGTTTAATTCTGGCGGACAAGGCTGAGGCTTGTTGTGAGTTCAGACTAATTTGGAGTCTTGCAGAACTAATCAAGCGCTTTGTAAAAGACTTAAGTTGACTACTGGCAGCTTCCACATCGGGGGTTACCAATTCAGCCGCTGCCGAAGGCGTCGGAGCCCGGAGATCGGCTACCAAATCAGATATAGTTAAGTCAATTTCATGTCCAATACCACTTACCAACGGTAGCTCCGACTTAAAAATACTTTGCGCTACGACTTCTTCATTAAATGGCCACAAGTCTTCGAGAGATCCACCTCCTCTTCCTAAAATAAGCACGTCGCATTCGTTTCGCTCATTAGCAACTAGAATGGACCGTGCTATCTCTGGGGCGGCAAGGTCTCCTTGTACGGCACAGGGATAGATGATTGCCGGAATGGTCGGACATCTGCGCTTTATAATTGTCAGTATATCTCTTATAGCAGCACCGCTCGGCGAGGTGATGATTCCTATCTTTTTTGGCCATGTTGGAATCGGTTTTTTCTTGTCTTTGTCAAAAAGGCCAGCTTTTTCTAGTTTTTGTTGGAGTGCCTCGAATTTCGCTCTCAGAAGGCCATCTCCAGATAGTTCCAGACTATCCACGATTAATTGATAGTCGCCTCTTATTGTATAAACACTGGTCAATCCAAATGCCACGACTTCTAAGCCATTCTCAGGTCTAAACCCCTTGGCTCCAGGTTTATTTCTAAACATCGCACAACGAATTTGGGATTTGTTGTCTTTTAACGAGAAATAAATATGCCCAGAGGAAGGGGTAGCTAAGTTAGATATCTCTCCTCGGACCGATATTAGGCCGATTTCTTCTTCCAAAACGGTTTGAACCAAGTCATTTAGCTCGCTGACGCTAAATACAGGTTTTGTAGGCTCGGAAAAAGCTCTTATGTCTCTATGCACTGTTTTGGATTTACTGGTAACCTTTTAATCCATATAATTGTACCTATTATTGTACAAAATACGAGAATCCTCATGCGTCTCGCTAAAGAAGGCCTTACTTTTGATGATGTCCTGCTGCTACCAGACTACTCTGACGTACTTCCAAGGGAAGTCGATCTAACCTCTATACTGTCAAGGGGAATAAAGTTAAATATCCCTATTGTTTCCGCTGCCATGGACACGGTCACAGAGTCGAGGCTCGCTATAACTCTAGCCCAAGAAGGCGGAATCGGGGTTATCCATAAGAACATGAGCTGTGATGAGCAGTCGGTTCAAGTTCGGAATGTTAAAAAATTTGAAAGCGGTGTGATTCGAGATCCGATCACAACCTCGCCTGGAACGTCTATTGGAGCTGTCGTCGAATTAACGAGGTCCAACGGTATTTCAGGAGTGCCGGTCGTAGAAGATGGTATGTTGGTTGGTATAGTTACGAATAGAGATCTAAGATTTGAGACTCGCTTCGACGCACCTGTCAGCGAAGTCATGACCCCCAAAAAGAGATTGATAACAGTTGAGGAAAATGCGAAAAAGGAAGAGGTGATGTCTCTTCTCCATAGAAATAGGATCGAGAAAGTTTTGGTCATAAATGGAGATTATGAATTGAGAGGGCTAATAACGGTCAAAGACATTCAAAAAGCCGATGATTTTCCGAATGCTTGTAAGGATGAAGACGAGCGACTTCGAGTGGGGGCGGCCGTTGGCGTAGGAGAAGACACTATCGAACGAGTAGAGGCTTTGATTGATGCTGGTGTGGACGTGCTAGTTGTCGATACGGCCCATGGGCACTCAAAGGGAGTTATCTCTACTGTAAGGACAATAAAGAAGAAATTCCCTGATATACAGGTTATCGGAGGAAACATTGCGACCGCAGCAGCTGCAAAATGTTTGGCGGATGCCGGGGTAGATGCTATCAAAGTTGGTATTGGCCCCGGTTCTATTTGCACCACACGGATAGTTACTGGAGTGGGAGTTCCTCAGATAACTGCGGTGGCTGATGTTGCGGAGACCTTGAAAGGGCGAGAAATTCCAATAATATCTGATGGGGGTGTGCGTTACTCAGGAGATATCGCAAAAGTACTAGCGGCAGGTGCCTCTTGCGTAATGGTTGGTTCTCTTTTTGCAGGGACCGAGGAAGCACCTGGTGAGGTGGAACTTTATCAAGGCAGGTCGTATAAAACTTACAGGGGAATGGGCTCACTAGGTGCGATGGCTCAAATGTACGGTTCCGCTGACAGATACTTCCAAACGGCAGATGAGCTAGAAAAATTAGTGCCTGAAGGGATAGAAGGTAGGGTTCCCTACAAGGGATCATTGAGCACAGTTATATATCAGATTCTTGGAGGGATTAGAGCAGCCATGGGGTATACTGGATGCAAAGACATGAACGAGTTTCGCTCAAAACCGCAATTCTTGAAAGTAACGGCTGCTAGTATGAAGGAAAGCCATGCGCATGACGTTCAAATTACTAAAGAAGCACCAAATTATCGGCTGGATTAGGAATAGTTTTAGAAATTTCAAACGTTTAAATGCAATTAAATTCTGAAAGAATTCTAATCGTAGATTACGGTTCTCAATACACACAGTTAATAGCTCGAAGAGTAAGGGAAGCCGGGGTTTACTGTGAAATTTTCTCTTCAAAATGTATGGAATCCAGAGTTAAACTTTTCGATCCTAAAGGTATTATCTTATCTGGTGGTCCGGATTCCGCAACGGAGAGTGATTTAGATTCTGAAGGACTGTCCTTCTACCTTAGTTTGGGAGTGCCTTTGTTGGGCATCTGTTTTGGCATGCAAAGCCTTGCCTTATTGTTAGGTGGGCAAGTGCAAAGTGCTAAAAATAAAGAGTTTGGATTTGCTCAAGTCCGAGCAAGAGGACATTCGCGTCTACTTAATGGCCTACAAGACGGTACCAATTCTAGAAAACATGGACTTTTAGATGTTTGGATGAGTCACGGTGATAGCGTTATTGAAATGCCCCCTGGTTTCAAAGTGATCGCTTCTACAGAAAATACTCCGATAGCGGGAATTGCGAACGAGTCTGAAAAGATATATGGCTTACAATTCCATCCAGAAGTTACTCACACTAAACAAGGTAAGGCTATTTTAGAGAGATTTTGTCTTGAAATTTGTGATTGCGAAAAATCTTGGGGCACTGAAGACTTCGTTCAAAAAAGTATACGATCTATTAAAGAAACAGTCGGTTCGGACAAAGTTTTATTGGGCCTTTCGGGAGGGGTAGATTCTTCAGTAGCTGCAACTCTTCTGCACAGAGCTATTGGAGGGCAACTGATCTGCGTTTTTGTGGATAATGGGTTACTTAGGTTTCGTGAATCAGAACAGGTCATGGAAACGTTCAAAGATTCAATGGGCTTGGATGTGCGCTTGGTAAATGCCCGCGAAGAATTTCTTTTAGCTTTAAAAGGCGTAATCGATCCAGAAGAGAAAAGAAAAGTCATCGGAAACAAGTTTGTGGAGATTTTTGAAAGAGAATCTAAAGACGTTAAAGGGGTAGAATGGTTGGCTCAGGGAACGATTTATCCAGATGTGATTGAATCAGCTGGCGACGGAGATGGAAGTCATGTAATAAAATCCCATCACAACGTGGGTGGTTTGCCCGAGAACATGAAAATGAAGTTGATTGAACCTTTGCGAAGTCTTTTTAAAGATGAGGTTCGAAAGGTTGGTCGAGCGTTAGATATACCTGATAGTTTAGTGTTTCGTCACCCTTTCCCCGGCCCAGGTTTAGGAGTTCGTGTGTTGGGAGAAATAAAACCAGAATATTTGGATATCCTGAGGTTGGCAGACCATATTTTTGTAGAGGAAATTCAAAAGGCCGGATTATATGATCGGATAAGCCAAGCCTTTGCGGTTTTTTTACCAGTCTTTTCTGTCGGAGTTAAGGGCGATGCTAGATCCTATGAGTATGTGGTTGCCCTACGAGCTGTTAAAACCGACGATTTCATGACGGCCGAATGTGTGGATTTCGATCACGCTTTCCTAGACGGTGTTGTTCGGAAAATTATTAATCAGGTCCCTAGTATTTCTCGCGTCGTATACGACGTAACTAGCAAACCTCCTGGGACCATTGAGTGGGAATAATCCACGGTCTACAGACTAAACCTTCCAGACCTAGAGATTTTCTTTTGATCATAGATTGGCACTAATTCTTTTATAAATCCCTATCTATTTTGTCGGTTTGTAGTGCTTTCATGAATTCGGTGTTTTTCCGATTGAAATATTTGAGTTAAAAAACGTAGAATTCTAATCATCAGAATCCGAAAAGGAGAAAAATTATGGGCGCTAAAAGCTTTTTTGTTCTTGGGATCTTGTCTATCATATCGTTCTGTCTTGTAGTTACTGAGCTTAATGCTTCGGATAGGAATTCGGTACCTGATCATGTTGTAATCCAGCAGCATCGTAACTTGGCTGACAATACTCAAGGCAAAGGGTTCGGTCCTCAGTCGCCTCGCGATATTGGAGGGACCGCTGGCAATAATAGTATTGTATTCAATTCCGCGCCCGCTTATACACAGATGAATCTTTGTAACATTCATTTTCATAAGAATGCAGAACATAAAGGCGGTGATTTTGATAAATATGCCGGCAATGGAAATGGTTACGGATATCAAAGTGGATATCAATATTCGGGCAAATTAACAAAATCCGAATTAATACCAAGCGATCTCGAAATCTGTCCTAGTAAGAAGCATGGCGGTCTTAGGGTCGGTGATACTATCGAGGTTCATTATGTTCATTCGAGTGCGCAGGTAATCCCAGGACCTACTTTGGGCGCCTGCCTCGACGAGTCTGTTAAGAATCCACAACTGCGAGTGGAGGCTCAAGTTTATGTCCTAGTTAACGATAAAAACGCACTCAATTTTGGGGAACTAACGAGGCATGGCGAGAAAAATGATTTGCATCAGGCGTCTAATATTCCTAATTACACGGGGACGCCCGTTCAATATTCCGGTTCAACTACTGGTCCCAGCTACAACGAAAAAGGTTCTCCTTTCCAGGTTACATGGAGTGTTCGTCCCAAGATAGCTAAGGTAGATATTGAATCAGTGGGAGCCTGGTGTAAGGGTAATGCTTTCGATGAAGATCACGCTCACGGCGTTAGAAACCTTGTGACAAATCTGAATCTCCTATCCCAAATCAAATAACTAAAAGCCATAGGTATCTTGTTTTTATTTTCTACAAAAACTTTTAGATTATTTTTCAAGTAGGGCAAAAACTACAAAAGCCTCTCAAAATGCCAGAATGGGCTTTAATATTAGAGATTAAAAATATTAGCCTTTTGAATCGAAATCCGTAGTGGCCGAGTCTCTGATCAAGGTATAGAAAGCCCGTTTAGCACCTCGTCTTTTTGTTCTTGAGAAAAGTTCTGTAAAATGAAGAAAGTTTGGAAAAATCGAGGTTTATGATTCAGGCGCTTACAAACAGTTAGTTTCTGGATAAAAATAAAGGTCTATTTTAGACGTGAATATAGTACGAAAGATTGAGTGGGACTAATCATGTAATACTTAATCTCTTATGGAACATTACGACAAACAACTGTTCAATTAGGACAATTTTGGTCGTATTCTTGACGGAACTAGAGATGTTCTTCAAGAATATGCCGTGAAGGAGATAGAGACTAAGGATGAATCTGTTCTAAAGATTGAGTAATTAAAGAATCCGCCTTATATTTTTCTTACTAGTAACAAGAAGGATGAGGTGCAAGGGATAGTATTTAAAATCACTTCATCCGAATTATTGAAATCGGACGATTATGAAGTCTATGATTGTGAAAGGAAAGAAGTGACATTAAAGGCAGGAATAAAAAGTTGGGCCTATGTCGATAAACCACTTAACAAAAAATGACTAAAATCATTGGGCTTTCGGGTGGAACGGGATTTTGCGGTAAAGGCATCATTTCGAAATCGTTGATCAAAAAACTAAAAATTGTCTCCTACCAGAGACGATACGAACCTGATAAGCCGTATACGATCAAGGAATTTAGATTAGAAACCGTTTCTACAATGGAAGCGTCTCTTTTTAGAGGGATAGAAACGTTTGTGCATACAGCTGCACTCGTTCATAAAAAAAATCAGAACGTTTCGAAGTATCGTTCTCTCAATTATCACGCTACAAAAGAACTGTTCCACAAATGCATAGAAGCGGGAGTAAAAAAATTCATTTTTTTTAGTACGGTCGGGGTTTATGGTTTAACGTCTTCAACAGATAGTATTCGTCTAGATTCTACGATTGATCCGAAAAGTGCTTACGCCCAATCTAAGTTGGATGCCGAGAACTATCTTATGGAGCATTCTCCCTTTTACGACATTGAGGTATTAATACTTCGTTTTCCTTTGATTTATGGACCTGGAGCACCGGGTAATTTTGGTTTTTTAACGAATGTTAGTCGTTGGCCTATTCCTTTGCCTTTTAAAAATGTGAAAAATAGACGCTCGATGATTTCTATTGATAACGTTGGAAACTTAATTACAGATATTGTGTCTCGAAAAATAAAATGGACGGGAGTTCAGTTGATAACAGAGCCTGAACCGTTCTCGACCGAATCGATTATATTGTGCCAAAGGGAAAATGGGAAAAAACCGGTTATGTTATTTTCCATGCCAAAATTATTAATGAAAATGATGTTTTCGTTGGCCGGTAGGAAAACGATGTACCATCAACTATATGAAGATCTGGTTTTTGAGTCGTCTCAACCGCTACAGAGTTGCATAGATTGATTCTCTCGTGGGCGACATTATTAAAACTAACTTAGATAAAAGGGGCGACAAATGGAATTTCCGAGTTTACAGTTTATAAAATTGTTGCAAAATAAACTTAATGAAAGTGAAAAATTTTCTACCGTTAGTAGATGGTCAGATGTGAAGATTTTGTTATGTTTTGGAGAAAGACGGTATTGGTTAAAACTTTACGGTGGTAAGGTGATTGACTGTATGGAGTACTTTCCGATGGCAAATCCACTGGGTTGGGACTATATGATTAGCGCCTCTTTGGAAAATTGGGAGTCTCTTAGGGAGGGCAAGCGGCATATTGGTCATTTTTTAGACACTGGAGATATATCTATCGACGGAGACCTATTGCAGGCTAATCGTCTTTACGAGTCAAATCAATTAATGTTGTTCACCATCAGAGATTTACATTGTTAGTAGGTAGGGGGAAACGGGATGAAACATGAGATTACAGGGCGATATGCCGACGTGTCACAGACAAGAACCTATTATGATATCTGTGGTGAAGGGATTCCTTTAGTTTGTATCCATATGGGATGGGCGTGTTCACTTCAGTGGTATAAGTTTATGCCGATAATGGCAGAGGCGGGATTTAAAGTAATTGCGCCGGATTTGCCAGGTCACGCGAAGTCAATGCCGGTTAATTGGAAACCATTTAGAAAAATGTCTGAATATGCTGAATGGGTGTGGGAATTTATATTAACAGTTTGTCCCGAGGAAGAACCGGTCGTGTGCGGGAGTGGGATAGGGGGTGACATGACATTGGACATAGCATGTAATCATCCTACTGGCATTTTGGCTGGCATGGCGTTTGAGTCAGCTGCAAATACTGGATCAATTTCCTTTTTGTCTGGATACAATGAGCCCCATAGTTTCCCAGGATTTCCGGCACTCGTGGACAATGCTTCCACTTCCGCTATGTATTATCCTTGTGATGAAGAGAAAGTCATCGAATCGAAATGGCAACATCGTTGTACCTATCAAGAAACTTGCGTCGCAGATATGGATGCTTGGAACGACCACGATGTCAGACATAAACTAAAAGATATTGAACGTCCGATCTTTCTTTTTAAAGGAGAAGCAGATTATCACGTTCCAGAACAGGCAGTGTTAGATACGATAGATATGATACCGGACGGTTTGGCAGAGGGAGGCATCGCCGACGGGATGGGACATCTTATTATGATGGAACAACCTGAAAAGTTAGCGGAAGCGTGTTTGGATTTCTTGAAAAGAAGAAAAATCATTTAAACAGGTCTTGGTAGAAATAAATCCGCTAAAAAGGGCTTTTTTAGGTCTCTTCTAATCCTTCTAAAATTAGTTTTCCGACAACTCCGTTGTAAAACACTAGCAATTTCTCATTATTTATGGCATAAATGATTTCGTTCGTTTAAATCGGTATGAAACGGACTTATTTGGCGTTGTTATTAATTCGGAAGATTCAAATCAAAAATTGTGTTTGGTTAGGTTTCACAAGAGAGGTTTTAACAATGGAATCGGTAGATGGTGTGTTGTTAACTTTGTTTTGGTTGATTGTTGTTCTTCGTTTTTTACCTAAAAAGAGGTTTGGAAGATGGCGTTAGGGGGGTTATTTATGTCTTTGGGCAAACTGATTTTGTGGTGGGCTCTGGGAAGAGTTCGTTGGAGGTTAGTGCGATTAAGTATTGATCTAACGATCAAATATTGTATGAAAAGCGTTAGACGAGGCTACGTTTCCAGCGAATATAGACACAAAGAATTGAAAGACATACATTCGACTTTAAGATTATTAACAAATCCTTGATATTATTTTTGTAGTCGAGTTAACGTATTCTAGTTGGTTTCGGATTCCGCAAAGGGGAAGAACCTTGCGAACGTCAAATAAATGTTTAATAGACTAATTTCCGGGGATTTACCAAAAATAATAGTACAGTCGGAAAGTGATTTCTATCGTCTTTGGGGTTCTAACAATTTGTATCACTTAGTCCCTGTTGATATGGCGATAAAAGCTTCCGCTATAACTACCAATTTAGAGTGGGTTTTCGTCGCAGGATACCAGGCTACTTTAAATTATTTATTCCCGGAAAAAGATTTTCGGGGTTGGTCTGCTTTCTTGTTCGCAGAAAATTGTGAAGAGTTCCCAAATTTGTCTCCTACCTCTCTTGTTGAGACGGGATCGGGACTAGTATTATCAGGTTCCAAAAGTTGGGTTGCTCAATCTCGTTTTGTACAACGACTGGTTGTTTCCGTTAAACCAGAAAAAACTTTCTCGGCGGAAGTGGGTGGTGTGGTAATTGATAGGCATACAGAAGGGGTTACCATAACCAGTCGAGAGCCGGCGAGATTTTTAAAAAAAATGAGTCAGGGTTGGGCTGTATTTGATAATGTAGTGTTAGAGTACAATCGAACATTTGAGCGACCGCTGATCCGGAAATTTGGGAAATTTGAATCCCATTTTATGGTTTTGTCAATTCTCTCTTTTTTAATATCATATTTGGTAATGTCCCCTAACAATCTTTTAGAAAAGCTAATTAGTCTATGCGAAGAATATGTCAAAGTTTTGGCGAAGTTTGATGGCGACTTGAAGCGACTAGACCAATTACGTCCGGTTGTTCGAGATTGTATCGAAGAGTTTTTGTTGCAAAACGAAGACTATTCGTCAAAATGGGAAAAGGACAAAAACTTGTTGTTTATGTATTTATAAAAGTTAGTAGGGGCGGTTCGAATTTTTCTCAGACTTCGAACCTGGGAGGATCTTATGGAAAAACGCGTACTCAATTTTCACAGTGACGGGGTTACTTTATGCGGCCAGATCTTTTTTCCGGGAAATAATCCTCCTTACCCGTTAGTCATTTTGAGTCATGGTCTTTCGGGGATCGTTAGTATGGATTTGCCCTTTTATGTCGAGGCCTTTCTAAAAAAAGGTTTGGGTTGTTTTATCTACGATCATAGAAATTGGGGCCGAAGTTCAGGGTGGCCTCGTTGCGAAACTGATCCGTGGCGTCAGGTTTCTGATATGCGGGAGGCAATTTCTTGTGTGAGAGGTCAGAGGGAAGTCGATCGGGACAAAATTGGTCTTTGGGGAACCAGTTACTCTGGTGGTCATGTTATTACTGTCGGGGCATTAGATAAACGAGTCGCTTGTGTTGTTTCGCAGGTGCCTTTGATAAGCGGCTCTAAAACATTTGATAATTGGGTGCCCAAAGAGAAAAGAGAGAAATTTATGGAACGTCTTGCCGATGACCTCGATACTCGTTCCAAAGGGGGAGCACCCCAAAGCACCAAAGCTGCTGTAGAAGGTTCTGAGACCTATGAGTGGGTAACTAATAACAATATTTCCGGAGACTATCGTAATGAGATCACTCTCAAGACCTTTGATTTGATGCGAACTTATGAGCCAAATCAATTCGTGACTAGAGTGGCACCTACACCAATTGCGTTAGTAGTCGCAGATTCTGATACCCAAACCCCGACAGATTGGCAACTCGAATCTTTCGAACGAATGAGTGGTGATAAAAAACTGTATACTTTTAATTGTCGACATTACGATGTTTATATGGGTTTCAAACAAAAGACTGCTGATGCAGCTGCGGATTGGTTCACCGAACATCTCGCGGTATAAAAATATTATTTCCAAGGATTTAGAATAATTCGCTTGAGACAATAAAATTGAATGATACAGATTTCATGCGCCTAGCAATCGAATTTGCTCGTCGTGCGGAAGACGAAGGAGAGGTGCCCGTTGGCGCTGTTGTAGCATATGAAGGCGACCTAATTGCCTCTGGTTATAACAGAGTCATAAAGACCAGTGATCCCACGGCACACGCTGAGATCGAGGCTATGCGCGAAGCCGCAACCATTTTGAGAAATTATCGTATGCCGCGTACTACCTTATACGTGACACTTGAGCCTTGCCCGATGTGCGCCGGCGCAATAGTACATTCTAGAATAGAAAGAGTCGTTTTCGGAGCGTTTGATGACAAGACTGGAGCAGCCGGTTCGGTTTTTAATATATTAGCAAGCGAAAAATTAAATCATAAACCAGTAGTTAATGGAGGGATTGAACAAACTAAGTGTTCTAATTTATTACGTGAATTCTTTGAGGAAAGGAGAAAAATAGATTATGCCCGATGATAGGATCGCTGAGGTTGATTTGGCGGAGCTGACTGCAGAGTTAGCGAGAATATTGATAGATAAGGGTTGGAAAATTTCGGTAGCGGAGTCTTGTACAGGCGGTTGGATAGCTAAAACATTGACAGATTTAGCTGGCAGTTCACGATGGTTTGAGTTGGGGGTAGTAAGTTATTCGAATTCGGCTAAGGGGAAAACTTTAGGGGTGCCCTCGTCCTTATTAGAATCGCACGGTGCTGTGAGTGAACCGGTCGCGATGGCAATGGTTCAGGGTGTCGTAGAGCTTGTCCGAACAAATGTAGGCGTATCCGTGACCGGCATAGCCGGGCCAGGTGGGGGCTCCAAAGAAAAACCAGTAGGAACAGTGTGTTTTGGGTTTCTGAGTCCAAACAATGGATTAGAAGCAAAAACAGTCACATTTTCTGGGGATCGTGAGAGTATTAGGCGGCAGACCGTGATGTTTGCCTTGCAAAACCTTAGTTCACTTTTAATCCGAGGTCGTTAAAAGTTTAAAATGATACGCTAGCTTGTTTCAATCAAATTTGTAGATGAGGGACGTCAGTGGAAGCTAATTAGCGTCTATAAATCAGCGAATTTGCGATTAAAATGATAAGGGTAAATCAAATCGCGTTATAATGAGCGCAAATCCGCAAATTGTTAGAGAGGAAAGCACATATGGATCAAAATAAGGAAAAAGCCCTTGGGGCGGCCTTGTCGCAGATAGAAAAGCAGTTTGGCTCGGGCTCGATTATGCGGATGGGGGCTGATGACGTGGTCTCCACAGTCGAGGTGGTTTCCTCTGGTTCTATTGCCATCGATATTGCCCTTGGGATTGGAGGATTACCGAGAGGTAGAGTGGTCGAGATTTATGGCCCGGAATCCTCAGGGAAAACTACCCTTACGTTACATGCAGTTGCGGAAATTCAAAAGTTAGGTGGTACTGCTGCTTTTGTTGATGCTGAGCACGCATTGGATCCAGTTTATGCTGGTAAGGTAGGTGTTGATGTAGAAAACTTGTTGGTGTCTCAACCAGATACCGGCGAACAGGCCTTAGAAATAACTGATATGCTCGTCCGATCGGGAGCTGTGGATCTCGTCGTAGTTGACTCGGTCGCTGCATTAACTCCTAAGGCGGAGATAGAGGGCGATATGGGCGACACTCATGTGGGTCTGCAAGCTCGCCTTATGTCTCAGGCGTTGAGGAAGCTCACCGGAAATATCAAAAGATCAAATACTTTAGTAATTTTTATTAATCAGATCAGAATGAAAATCGGTGTAATGTTTGGGAGTCCTGAGACTACTACTGGGGGTAATGCTCTCAAATTTTACTCCTCTGTCCGACTAGACATTCGGAGAATAGGGGCATTGAAAAAAGGTGACGAGATCATTGGGAATGAGACTCGGGTTAAAGTAGTGAAGAATAAGGTGGCGCCGCCGTTTAAGCAGGCGGTTTTCGACATTATGTACAATGAGGGTATATCAAGGGAAAGCGAGTTGATCGAGTTGGGTGTTGAGCATGATATCGTGGAAAAAACCGGGGCTTGGTATAGTTATAAGGGGGAACGTCTGGGGCAGGGCAAGGAGAATGTACGACAGTTTTTAAAGGAGTCTCCCGACATGGCCCAGGAGATAGAATCGCTCATTAGGGACAAAGTTATACCGGTGAGTAAAACGGAAGGTGATATAGAAGTGGAGGAAGAGGCCTGAACAATGATTCAAATGAAGCCTACGTACGCTCCTATCTATTAAAGTTATTAGGCAGGAGAGAGCATACTTGTTTGGAATTGATAAATAAAAGCAGAAAAAAGGGGATAGAAGATTTTGATGTTAGCCGGATTCTAGATGGCTTGAAAGAGCAAGGTCTTCAGAGCGACGAGAGGTTCGCTATAGAGTTTCTTCATAGTAAAGCTGAAGCAGGTTTTGGTCCCTCCCGCATAAGGCGAGATTTATCCAGTAGGGGCGTTGGAAAGGAATTAATAAACTTGGTGTTCCAGGAGTCTGAAGTCGACTGGTTGGCTAATGCAAAGAAGGTCTTTGAAAGAAAATTTCCCGAACAATCATCGGAGCTTAAAGAGTATGCCAAAAGAGTTCGATTTCTGAACTACAGGGGATTCGAGCAAGATGATATCAAGAAGGTCGTCGGTGAGTTGAACGCGAGATGAGAACGGGAGACATAAGAAACACATTTCTTGATTACTTTGAAAGCCAGGGGCATCGTTTGGTGGACAGCAGTTCGCTGGTCCCAAAAAACGATCCTACTTTGTTGTTTACAAACGCCGGGATGGTGCAATTCAAAGAATTTTTTCTTGGACTAGAAAAGCCTCCTTATGAAGCTGCAGTTTCTGCGCAACGTTGCGTTAGGGCAGGTGGTAAGCATAACGATTTGGATAACGTCGGATTTACGGCGAGGCATCATACTTTTTTTGAAATGTTGGGGAATTTTAGTTTCGGGGGTTATTTTAAGGAAGAGGCAATAAAGTATTCATGGCAATTATTGACGGAAGTTTTAGAAATTCCGAAAAACAAGTTGTGGGTGACAGTCCTAGAAGGTGATAACGAGGCAGCCGATCTATGGCTGAAAAAAATTGGCTTAGATAAAACGCGCTTAGTTTATTGTGGGGAAACAGAAAACTTTTGGATGATGGGTGATACAGGCCCATGTGGCCCATGTTCTGAGATATTTTATGATCACGGACCTTCTGTAAAAGGTGGCCCCCCCGGAAGTGCCGATGCAAGTGGGGATCGCTTCGTTGAGATTTGGAATCTAGTATTTATGCAGTATGAAAGATCTCCTACGGGAGAAAAGACTAAGATACCTGTTCCTTGTGTGGATACTGGTATGGGTCTAGAAAGGATATCTGCAGTCAAGCAAGGGGTGACTAACAATTATGATATAGATCTGTTTGTTCGATTAATTTCCGGGATTTCAAAAATATTTTCTTCTCCTAGTTCCGATGATAATTCCTTAAAAGTCATAGCGGATCATATTCGCTCTTGCTCATTTTTGATTGCAGATGGCGTTGTACCTTCCAACGAGGGACGTGGTTATGTTCTAAGAAGGATCGTCCGGAGGGCACTTAGACATGGGCATAAATTAGGTAATAAGGAAATTTTCTTTCACGGGTTAATTAGTATTTTGGTAAAGGAAATGGGTGCAGCCTACGGTATTCTTGCCGATAAAGCGGATTTCATCTCTGAAACCCTGAAGGAGGAGGAGGAACGATTTTTAGAAACTTTGGATAATGGGATGAAAATATTATTGGAACACATTGGCAAATCAAAAGCTGACCATATTGATGGGGAGATGGCCTTTAGACTGTACGACACATATGGTTTTCCTGTTGACTTGACGGCGGATGTGGCTAGAGAACATGGTGTTGCCATAGATATGAAGGGTTTTGAAGATGCCATGGAGCTTCAACGCAGAATGGGGCGTAAGTCTCACCAGTTCTCCCGTTCGCAATCAAATTTTGATGTGCTGATGAGCCAGATACCCGATAATGAAACCAAGACCTCCTTTGTAGGTTACGAGCTTCTTTCAGCAAGTTGCGGCGTTAAAATTATATTCGTAAAAGGAGAAACAAAGGCTCTTGTTACGGAAGGAGAGAATGCTGTCTTTGTTTTGGATTCGACGACTTTCTATGCAGAGTCTGGTGGACAAGTCGGTGATAGTGGCAGACTTGTAGGTCCAGATGGAATCTTTGAAGTCGAGGACACTCAGATACATCAAGGATATATTTTGCATGTTGGTAAACAAGTCTCTGGTCAAATCAAAAATACGGATACTATCAAAAGTGAAGTGCACGCGATCACTCGTTTAAAGACCCGAGCCAACCATTCAGCAACCCATTTAATACACGCAGCACTTAGATCGGTGTTAGGTGGGCATATTGAACAGAAAGGGTCGTATGTCGATAGTACGAAACTAAGGTTTGATTTTAGTCATAATAAGGCACTTACGAAAGAAGAGCTTATGTTAGTAGAGAGAATGGTGAATTCTGAGATAAGAGCTAATTCGGAAATCGAAACGCAAGTTATGAATTTTGACAAAGCGATTGAGAGAGGTGCTCTGGCGTTTTTTGAAGAAAAGTACGAAGAAGAGGTTCGGGTATTGACAATGGGAACGTTCTCGTCAGAGTTGTGTGGAGGAACTCATGCCTATAGGACAGGGGATTTGGGTCTGGTAAAAATTACTTCCCAAACTTCTGTGGGTTCGGGTCTTCGTAGAATAGAAGCTGTGGCAGGAGAGGCTGCAGAGGCTTTCGTAGAAGAAAACCAAAGGGTCGTCGAAAATGTCAGCGAGTTAGTTAAAGGTAGCTCCGAAAAAATAGAGGAAAAGGTAAGTAACTTGCTAGAGGTAAGAAGCAAATTAGAAAAAGAAATCGATAATCTGAAAAAGAAACTTATCGGAAACTCTCAAGGAGGTCTAAGTGAATCTATTCAACTGAGCGGCGACATTAAAATCATATCGAAATTTATGCCAGATTCTACTATGGATATTCTTAGGAGTAGCTGTGACAGTTTGAAGGATAAGCATAAAAAAATAGTTGTAGTTTTAGGGGCTGTGGAGGAAGGTAAGGTGAGATTGGTAGCAGGAGTCACTAAGGATCTTACTCATGTCATCAATGCAGTTGATCTGATAAATGTCGTTGCTATCCGTGTAGGAGGGAAAGGAGGTGGCCGACCAGATTTGGCCCAAGCTGGAGGCTCTAAGCCGGAAGGGCTAGAGGAGGCGCTGAGTATGGTACGTGGCTGGGTAGAGGAGAAGGTTTCTGGTTTATAAAAAAATAGCTTCAATTGAGGCGTAATTCATGTCGCTGATTATACAAAAGTATGGTGGCACGTCGGTAGCGAATGTAGAACGAATTGTAGCTGTGTCTGAAAAAATTGCTAACACAGCTTCTTCGGGTAAGCAGGTGATAGTCGTAGCTTCTGCTATGAGTGGAGAAACTAATCGGTTGATTGATTTGGCGTCCAACATTACAGATTCTAAAGGTCTTTCAGCGGATACTCTCTTATCAACTGGAGAACAGGTTGCCGTGTCGCTCTTGAGTATGGCTCTGGAAAAAAAAGGTTTGAAAGCGGTTCCTCTGAATGGTTGGCAGATACCGCTGGAGACAGACAATAGCTACGGGAAGGCGAGAATTTTAGAGATTGGAACCAAAAAGCTAAGTTCTCTACTTGAGTCTGGGATTATTCCAGTGGTTG
Organism: uncultured Gammaproteobacteria bacterium; assembly: GCA_964642505.1. Taxonomy (GTDB): domain Bacteria; phylum Pseudomonadota; class Gammaproteobacteria; genus TMED69. The sequence continues at coordinate 37,707 of CAZXQY010000011.1, forward strand.
CTGGATTCCAAGGAGTTGACCGTTCTGGAAATATAACTACTTTAGGCCGCGGTGGTTCGGATACTACCGCCGTCGCGCTAGCGGCAGCAATGAAAGCGGATGAGTGCCAGATATATACTGATGTTGAAGGGGTATATACGACTGATCCTAGGATAGTGCCTGAAGCTAGAAAACTAGACTGTCTAACTTATGAAGAGATGTTGGAAATGGCAAGTCTAGGAGCTAAAGTATTGCAAATCAGGGCGGTCGAATTTGCCAGTAAGTACAAGGTTAACTTGCGGGTCTTATCCTCGTTTACCGATGGTGATGGGACTCGTATTATCGATGAGGACCAAAAAATGGAACATGCTGTTATCTCAGGAGTTGCCCTGAATAAAAATGAAGCACAAGTAATGGTGATGGGAGTCCCGGATAGGCCTGGTATCGCTAGCGAAATACTGGGGCCAGTAGCTGATAAAAATATCGAAGTTGACATGATCGTTCAAAATAGTGGTGCGGACGGATCTACTGATTTTACTTTTACAGTCCCTCGAAGTGATTACGAGGAAACCATGAAAGTGTTGGCTCCTTTGGTTGAGAAGATGAACGCCAGTCGAATTGAGGGTGATGACAAGATAGTGAAGATTTCTATCGTTGGCGTCGGCATGCGATCTCACGCTGGAATAGCAAGTAAGATGTTCGCATCTTTAGCGAAAGAAAATATTAATATAAAAATGATTTCGACGTCAGAAATAAAAATATCCGTAGTGGTGGATGAGAAGTATTCGGAATTGGGAGTGAGATGCTTGCATTCAGAATTCGGGTTGGATGGCCCGGCAGGCTAGGGTTATTGCTGGAGAAAAATCTAAGGAGTATCTTGCGCTGCGAGAGAGGTTAGTAATGAAGCTAGGGGTTTTTAGTTTTAACACCGAATACTCTATCCGAGCTGATGATCTAGCGATCGCTGCGGAAGAAAGAGGGTTTGAATCGGTTTGGTTTCCGGAACACACGCATATTCCGGCTAGTCGGGAAACAGAATGGCCTGCGGGAGGAGAATTGCCGAAAGAGTATGTACACATGTGTGATCCGTTTGCTAGTGCTGCTGCCGCTGCTGTGGTCACACAAAAAATAAAGATCGGAACAGGAGTTTGTCTGCTGATAGAGCATGATCCGATTGTCCTTGCTAAAACTGTGGCTACTATTGATCGCTTGTCTAATGGACGTTTTTTATTTGGAGTAGGGGCAGGTTGGAATCGAGAGGAAATGGAAAACCATGGTACGCCCTTTGAAAAACGTTGGGCTATTTTAGAGGAACGTGTAAAGGCAATGAAAGCGCTTTGGATGGAAGAAGAATCTAGCTTTCAAGGAGAATGGGTCAATTTTAATAGGGTTTGGTCCTATCCTAAACCCTTACAAGAACCGCATCCTCCAATAATATTGGGTACCTTTGGGTCTAAGTGGGGACGGCAAAGGGTTGCGGATTTTGGCGACGGATGGATTCCGATTGAGCATCTCTTGGGTAATCTTTCTGAACAGATAGAAGACCTCCATTCTCGTATGATAGCCAACGGTAGAGATCCCTCGGAAGTAACGATTTCGATGTTTGATATTTTTGAGACGTCGGAGGATGATCTCAAACGGTTTGCGGAGCTTGGTTGCATTGAAAGAGCTATACCCCGATGCCCAACTGAGGATAGAGATACTGTTCTACGCTGGTTGGACAAGTATGCAGAAATAGGCAGGCGTATAGGTGCGATTGCTGACAAATAGCTTCTAGGTGGGAGTCAATTTATGGTAATGCCTCTAGATGGTATAAAAATACTGGAATTGAACAGAGTAGCTCCAGGTTCTTTTTGTGGGATGATGCTTGGAGATATGGGGGCTGAAATTATAAAGATAGACACACCGGTTCGAGACGGAGGTAAAAAAAGTCAAGGTTCTAAAGCCGATCGACTGTGGTTGTTGTCTGAATTTACCAATCGAAATAAAAAAAGTTTGACCCTTAATTTAAAGAAACCGGAAGCACAAAAAGTCCTGCATGAATTAATAAAAAACACGGATGTTCTAATCGAAGGATTTCGGCCAGGTGTTACGACTAGGCTAGGTGCTGATTACCAAACGTTACGAACAATAAATTCTAGACTTATTTATTGTTCGCTAAGCGGATTTGGCCAAACCGGGCCCTATAAATATAGAGCTGGTCACGATTTGAATTATCTGGCAATATCTGGATTGTTGTCCCAAATCGGGAACCCGTGTCAACCTCCTCCGATTCCTTTGAATGTAGTTGCGGATTATGCTGGTGCAACGATGCACGGAGTCGCCGGCATTTTGCTCGCTTTGATTGCGAGGAGTTCGACTGGCTGTGGTCAACAGGTAGACATCGCTTACTTAGACAGCGCGTTTGCTTTACTGAGTGCTGTACCCGGTATCAGAAACTACTTTGTAGGGAGTAAAGAACCGAGACGAGGGGACAACGTTTTTTCTGGTGATTACGCGTATTATTGTGTTTATCAGACTTCGGATAACAAATGGATTACGGTTGGCTGTATGGAGCCGTGGCTCTGGGAAAATTTTTGTGATGCCCTAAACAGACCTGACTTTAAAAATGCAAAGATGAGAAGACAAGTTTTGCCTGGAGATCACTTAATATTAA